>NZ_JBEOYI010000015.1:0-197080 GCF_040297005.1 Streptomyces sp. NPDC001904
AGCGAGGGCACGCAGGCGACCTGCGCGGAGCGCACCAGGTCGACGAGTTCGGCGTCGCTGATGCCCTTCACGAACTCGAGGAGGTCCTCCAGCTGCTCCTCGCGGGCCTGGGCGGCCACGAACAGCAGTTCGTCGCCCGCCTCCAGGGAGTCCTCCTGGCTCGGGGCCAGGACGCGGGTGCCGCGGATGATCGTCACCAGGGACGTGTCCTCCGGCCACTGGACGTCGCCCACGCGCGTGCCGGCGAGCGCCGACTCGGGCGGGAGCGTCAGCTCCACCAGGTTGGCGTCGCCGTGGCTGAAGCGCAGCAGGCGGACCAGGTCGCCCACGCTGACGGCCTCTTCGACCAGGGCGGACATGAGGCGCGGGGTGGAGACGGCGACGTCGACGCCCCACGACTCGTTGAACAGCCACTCGTTCTTGGGGTTGTTGACCCGGGCGACGACGCGCGGGACCCCGTACTCGGTCTTCGCGAGCAGCGAGACGACCAGGTTGACCTTGTCGTCGCCGGTGGCCGCGATGACCACGTTGCAGCGCTGCAGCGCCGCCTCGTCCAGGGAGGTGATCTCGCAGGCGTCGGCGAGCAGCCACTCCGCCTGCGGGACGCGCTCGACCGAGATGGCGGTCGGCGCCTTGTCGACGAGCAGAACCTCGTGCCCGTTCTCCAGGAGCTCGCCCGCGATCGAGCGGCCGACGGCTCCGGCTCCGGCAATGGCGACCCTCATCAGTGACCGCCCTCCCCTTCAGGGCCTTCGGCGAACGCCGCCTCGACCTTCTCGACGTCGTCCGTGCGCATCATCACGTGGACGAGGTCGCCCTCCTGCAGCACCGTCTGCGACGTGGGCAGGATCGCCTCGCCCAGCCGGGTCAGGAACGCGACGCGCACGCCCGTCTCCTCCTGGAGTCGGCTGATCCGCTGGCCGACCCAGGACTCCGAGGCGTGCACCTCGGCGAGCTGAACACCGCCGGTGGGGTCCCGCCACAGCGGCTCCGCGCCGGACGGCAGCAGACGGCGCAGCATCTGGTCGGCGGTCCAGCGGACCGTGGCGACCGTCGGAATGCCCAGGCGCTGGTAGACCTCGGCGCGGCGGGGGTCGTAGATCCTCGCCGCCACGTTCTCGATCCCGAACATCTCGCGGGCCACGCGGGCGGCGATGATGTTCGAGTTGTCACCGCTGGAGACGGCGGCGAAGGCGCCGGCCTCCTCGATGCCCGCCTCGCGCAGGGTGTCCTGGTCGAAACCGACACCGGTGACGCGGCGGCCGCCGAACCCGGAGCCCAGACGGCGGAAGGCCGTCGGGTCCTGGTCGACCACGGCGACCGTGTGGCCCTGCTGTTCCAGGGTCTGGGCAAGCTGGGACCCTACCCGGCCACAGCCCATGATCACGATATGCACGGCCCTACCCCGCACTCCTCATAGGCCTACTGACCTGCGTAAACGTCCTGCTCATGTCTCTCTCTCGCGGCTCGGTCCAGCCGGTGTGGCTCGATCTCGGGCACGGTGCGGGCTTGTGTTGCGGCTCGCGTTCTGGACCACCGTATCGGCAATGGGCGCGATCTCGACCTTCGCGTGGGGGCACCGGATCGTCCGGGTGCGGCGCCGGGGTGGAAGTGGTGGGGGAGCGGAGAGGGAAAGGAGGAGAAGGAGCGGAAAAAGCGAGGCGTGGGGAGAGGCGGGACAAGGGGTTCGGAAGGGGCGTGACAAGGGGGAGAAGGAGAGAGACGGGGAAGTCCGGGAGGAGGGCTCGGGCGAGGGCTGAGGGCGAATGGGGGTGGCGGGTGGGCGACCCCCCGTTCGAACGCTTACGATCCTCTGCGTGTCCAAACTGACCGACGTGCCCAAACGGATCTTGATCGGGCGCGCACTGCGCAGTGATCGGCTCGGAGAAACGCTCCTGCCGAAGCGCATCGCACTCCCCGTTTTCGCCTCCGACCCGCTCTCCTCCGTCGCGTACGCGCCCGGCGAGGTGCTGCTGGTCCTGTCCATCGCGGGCGTGTCGGCGTACCACTTCAGCCCCTGGATCGCGGTCGCGGTCGTCGTGCTGATGTTCACGGTCGTCGCCTCGTACCGGCAGAACGTGCACGCCTACCCCAGCGGTGGCGGCGACTACGAGGTGGCCAACACCAACCTCGGCCCGAAGGCCGGGCTCACCGTCGCCAGCGCCCTGCTCGTCGACTACGTCCTGACCGTGGCCGTCTCCATCGCCTCCGGCATCGAGAACCTCGGCTCCGCGGTCCCCTTCGTGGTCGAGCACAAGGTGCTCTGTGCCTGCGCCGTCATCGTCCTGCTGACGCTGATGAACCTGCGCGGGGTGAAGGAGTCCGGGAAGCTCTTCGCCATCCCGACGTACGTCTTCGTCGCCGGCGTCTTCATCATGATCGCCTGGGGTGCCTTCCGCGGGCTGATCCTCGGCGACACCATGCGGGCCCCCACCTCCGACTTCCACATCAAGGCGGAACACCAGGGCCTCGCGGGCTTCGCCCTGGTCTTCCTGCTCCTGCGGGCCTTCTCCTCCGGCTGTGCGGCCCTGACCGGCGTCGAGGCGATCTCCAACGGCGTTCCGGCGTTCCGCAAGCCGAAGTCGAAGAACGCGGCGTCCACGCTCGCCCTCATGGGCGCGCTCGCCGTCACCATGTTCTGCGGCATCATCGCGCTCGCCATGACCACCAAGGTGCGGATGGCCGAGCACCCGGCGACCGACCTGATCCACAACGGCGTCGCCGTCGGCGGAGCCTACGTCCAGAACCCGGTGATCTCCCAGGTCGCCGAGGCCGTCTTCGGCAAGGGCAGCTTCCTCTTCATCATCCTCGCGGCGGCGACGGCCCTGGTCCTCTTCCTGGCCGCCAACACCGCGTACAACGGCTTCCCGCTGCTCGGCTCGATCCTCGCCCAGGACCGCTACCTGCCGCGCCAGCTGCACACCCGCGGCGACCGCCTCGCCTTCTCCAACGGCATCGTGCTGCTCGCGGGCGCGGCGATGCTCCTGGTCGTCATCTACGGCGCGGACTCGACCCGGCTGATCCAGCTCTACATCGTGGGCGTCTTCGTGTCGTTCACGCTGAGCCAGACCGGCATGGTCCGGCACTGGAACCGCCACCTGCGCTCCGAGCGCGACGCCGACAAGCGGCGCCACATGGTCCGCTCCCGTGCGATCAACGCCTTCGGCGCCTTCTTCACCGGCCTGGTCCTCGTGGTCGTCCTCGTCACGAAGTTCACCCACGGCGCCTGGGTCGCGCTGCTCGGCATGTGCATCTTCTACGCGACGATGACCGCGATCCGGAAGCACTACGACCGGGTCGCCGAGGAGATCGCCGCGCCGGAGACGCCGTCCGACGACAGCGTCCGCCCGTCCCGCGTCCACTCGATCGTCCTCGTCTCGAAGATCCACCGGCCGACGCTGCGGGCCCTGGCCTACGCCAAGCTGATGCGCACGGACACCCTCGAAGCGCTGAGCGTCAACGTCGACCCGGCCGAGACGAAGGCGCTGCGCGAGGAGTGGGAGCGGCGCGGCATCGAGATCCCGCTCAAGGTCCTCGACTCGCCGTACCGCGAGATCACCCGGCCGATCATCGAGTACGTGAAGAGCCTGCGCCGCGAGTCCCCGCGCGACGCGGTCAGCGTGATCATCCCCGAGTACGTGGTCGGCCACTGGTACGAGCACCTGCTGCACAACCAGAGCGCGCTCAGGCTGAAGGGGCGGCTGCTGTTCACCCCGGGGATCATGGTGACGTCGGTCCCCTACCAGCTGGAGTCCTCCGAGGCCGCCAAGAAACGGGCCCGCAGGCGTTCCGAGTGGAACGCGCCGGGCGCCGTGCGCCGCGGCCCGGTCGAGAAGCGCCCGAAGGAGCCGAGCGGCAAGTAACGCCGTTCCCGAACGGTCGGCTCCTGGTGAGCGGCCGGGTGACAGCCACGTAGACTGGACGGCTGTTGTCCGGCCGCTTCTCCGTTTGTGGCCTCCCCTGACGTACTGGAGCCCCCGCCATGCAGGCAGAACCGACGAAGTCCCTGGTGGGGAAGGAGTACGAGGTCGAGGTCGGCCCCGTCGCGCACGGTGGCCACTGCATCGCGCGCACGGCCGAGGGCCAGGTCCTGTTCGTCCGGCACACGCTGCCCGGCGAGCGGGTCGTGGCGCGCGTGACCGACGGCGAGGAGGGCGACCGCTTCCTGCGCGCGGACGCCGTGCAGATCCTCGACGCGTCCAAGGACCGCGTCGAGGCCCCCTGCCCCTACGCGGGACCCGGCCGCTGCGGCGGCTGCGACTGGCAGCACGCCAAGCCCGGCGCCCAGCGCCGGCTGAAGGGCGAGGTCATCGCCGAGCAGCTGCAGCGCCTGGCCGGGCTCACGCCCGAGGAGGCCGGCTGGGACGGCACGGTCGTACCGGCCGAGGGCGACAAGCTCCCGGCGGGCGAGGTCCCGCAGTGGCGTACGCGCGTCCAGTACGCGGTGACCGAGGACGGCCGCGCCGGTCTGCGCCGCCACCGCTCGCACGACGTCGAGCCGGTCGAGCACTGCATGATCGCCGCCGAGGGCATCTCCGAGCTGGGCATCGAGAAGCGCGACTGGACCGGCATGGAGTCGGTCGAGGCGATCGCCGCCAGCGGCTCGCAGGACCGCCAGGTCATCCTGAAGCCGCTGGTGGGAGCCCGGCTGCCGATCGTGGAGCTGGACAAGCCGGTCTCCGTGATGCGGGTCGGCGAGAAGGACGGCGGGGTCCACCGGGTCCACGGCCGCCCGTTCGTGCGCGAGCGCGCCGACGACCGTACGTACCGCGTCGGCAGCGGCGGCTTCTGGCAGGTCCACCCCAAGGCGGCGGACACCCTGATGAAGGCCGTCATGCAGGGCCTGCTCCCGCGCAAGGGCGACATGGCCCTCGACCTGTACTGCGGCGTCGGCCTCTTCGCGGGCGCGCTCGCGGACCGGATCGGCGACAAGGGCGCGGTGCTCGGCATCGAGTCCGGCAAGCGCGCGGTCGAGGACGCCCGGCACAACCTCTCCGGGTTCGACCGCGTCCGCATCGAACAGGGCAAGGTCGAAGCGGTGCTGCCGCGCACCGGCATCACCGAGGTCGACCTCATCGTCCTGGACCCGCCCCGGGCCGGCGCCGGCAAGAAGACCGTCGCACACCTCTCGACGCTGGGGGCCCGCCGCATCGCGTACGTGGCCTGCGATCCGGCGGCTCTGGCGCGGGATCTGGGGTACTTCCGGGAGGGCGGGTACCGGGTGCGGATGCTTCGGGCGTTCGATCTGTTCCCGATGACCCATCATGTTGAATGCGTCGCGATCCTTGAGCCCGCCGAAAAACGCCACTGACCTGCTGTTTTAGCGAGTGTGCGTTATGTGCGTTGTGTGCGTTACGGGCGATATCTTGACGCATGTTCGACGCATATTTGACGCACGTGACGCACGTTTGACGCATGAACTGATGGCTCGTCAGGGCCCCTCTTGATTGGCTGACGGTTCATCAGGTCCGGTCTGGAGGTCTCTGGCTTCCCGTCGTTGGGGGCTGCGGGAGACCTCGGTTCGCGAGGGCCTCAGAGGGGCGAGGTACGGCGCAAGATCCGCGCTGCTGGGTGCCGGTGGCGAGGGCAGCTTTGGTGTCGAAGTGGTTTCGGTGAGTTGCTGAAGGTGGGCGTCTGCGAACGCGAGCCACTCCTCGATCGCGGTCCTTTCCTGCCCGGGGGGCAGGGATGCGTTGTGGTCGCGTACTGCTGTGACGAATTCGGTCAGGCGCTTGGTTTCGTGCCAGGCGTCTGCCTGCTTTTCGAGGTGCTCGATGCGATAGGCGTTGGCGTATGCGGCGTGTGCTCTGAGCAGGGCGCTTTCCCGGTTCTGCCGTGCCGCCTCCTGGGCTTGCTCGTCTGCGTGCTGGCGTTGTGCCGCGGCTTCGCCTCGGAGGTCGACTTCCTGCGCAATTTCGGCGAGTTGGTCTTCCAGAGGGCGGCCGTTGAGGTCGGCCCATTCGCTGCCGCGGTGCGGGATGCCGCCCCGGAGGGTGAAGCGCAGCCTGTCGGCGGGGGTGTAGTCGAAGCGGGGGATGCGCATCCACGTGTGCTTTTCGGCGTCGGCGCGTTCCTTGTCGGTGGGGATGTGTTTGCTGTGGTCGTGTTCCTGTAGGACGAGGACGTTGATGCATTCGGCTTGGGCGGTGATGGTGAAGTGCGGTGCTGCCTGTCGACGATGGCGGGGCGGGGGAGTGTTTGGAGCTGGGCCGAGCGTGGTCGTGTGGCCCTTTGATTCGGCGGTGGTAACAAGGGCTTGGATGAGGCGCAGGGCTCGGTTGTAGACGGATTTGGTCAGCTCCATGCGCTGGGGGCGTTTTTGGAGGGCCGCGACCACTGGATGGGGTTTGGTGAGTCTCGCGGGCACGTTGATGGGGGTGAGTTCGGTGAGTCGCCATGTGGGGATGTTGACGAGCTTGATTTCGTAGCCGCTGTAGGTCTGCTTCCCGCGCAGTTCCTGTGAGTGCGGGATCTTGCCGGACTGGCGTGCGGCGCTGATCCGCGATGCCCAGTTCACTGCGCGCGGGCCGGATTCGTTTGCCTTGACGAGGCGGTTGTTGTTGGCTGTCAGTTCTTCGAGGAGCTGGTCGGTGTAGTTCGTGCGGGTCTTCGGCGTGGTTTGGGGGTGTCGTGTCGCCAGATCCTCCGGCGCCTCAGGTGCTTCGGCGTCGTGGTCCCGTGGGCCGATACCGGAATCGGCGAGATACTGTCGTCCCTTATCGGTGAGCTCGGCGTTCCAATACCCACGCCGTTTGGTGACTTTGATCAGTCCTCGGCATTGCAGAGCCTGAGCGCTCACCTTGTACGTACTGTCCGGCCAAAACCCGGAGGGGCACCCTTGACTCACCCAGGAGAGTACGGCGTGCTGCCGCTCGTTCAGGTCCCCGTGCACGCGGCCCTCCCACGGTTGTGTACCTGCGCTGCCCCGCTCATGATGCCCGTTCCCGTTTCGGGAATTCAGGCAGGCTGAAGGACAGTGCTTCGTTCAGATGACATCTACGGGTGAGAGGCCGTGAGTTCGGCCAGTGTCGGGTACGGTGTCGGCGGCCGGGGCCGCTCGCCCGTGGAATGGGCGGGGTGCGCGGGCCTGTCACGGACCCTCGGCGGTCCTCAGCGCGCGGCTTCGCGCACCTAGACAACTCGTTGCCTTTTAGCGGCCCCCGATTGGCAAGTGCGATCATGCTGGCATCCAGCACCGGGAGTGCCCTGGTCTTTCCTAACGAACACCAGGGTTACAGCCTCTGCGTTGCCGCGCAGACCCCACTGTGGGATCTCAAACTCCGTGTCGGAATCTCACGGTCGGTGTCGGATGGAAGCCGGATCCGACACCATGCTGAGATTCGCAGTTCGCAGTAGGCAAGATAGAGTGCGGTCAGTGGGTTGCTGCTTTTCTACGCTGGTGCCCCGTTCACTCGTCGGGGGACTTCGTTGCCAGCGGGATGCCGCACCGCCAGCAGCCGTTCGCGTGGTCGTCCCCGCAGACGTAGCCGATGCCACCATCCACGCACCATTCGGCGGCCTCCTCGGACAGCAGGTCGGGCCCGGCATGGAGCAGCCGACGGAGTTCCGTGGTGTCCGCGATGTCGGCCGGGCGGTTGGTGAACCACTCGTCGAACCAAGGCTTGTCTCGGTGCACGTTCCAGCGCGAATTCTCCCGGTCGTCGACAGCCGTAGTGAACCGATCGACGACGCGCCCCCAACTCGGTGTTCCGAACCAGCCGTTGTCGGACGCGCAGAAGAATTCGATCAGGGTTCGCAGGCCGAACGTCTTCTCGCGAAGGCAGTACGCCCGCCCCCAAGCGATCGCGTCCTGTGCCATCTCCGCGAGTTCTTCGCGCGGATCAGCCTCGTGCGCCGGGTCGTCAGGATTGTGGCAGGCCAGCCCGAGCTCGAGAACAGACTGCCCGGTCGGTAGAACCCGGGACGGGTTGATGATCGTGAGACCGAGACCGATCCAGTCGACATGGTCGAACGACAGCAGCGAGCGCACGAGTCGGGTGGTTGCCGTGTTGATCCGCATCATTGTGCCGTCGTGAAGCGGACTCTTCCCGGCATGCCAGTTCTCGATGGGTGTGTTGCGCCACACCGCGAGCGTGATGCGGGTGGCAGCGAGCCACAGCAGCGCGTCGTCGTCGAGATGCCCGAACCGCTTGGCGCACTCCTGGGCGCCGTAGGGAATCAACTCTTCCGGTTTCGGCCACCTGTGGCTGTCGGGCCCTTCAGGCGCGTACTCGTAGTCGTCGGCGTACTCGTCGAGGATCGCGCTCAACTCGGCAGCGCTGTAAGCCTCGCTGTACTCGGAGCTGTCCGGCTCCTCGACGGTGTACATGTCGTGGTCCCAGGAGACGTACACGTCGCGCCAGAGCACTACGGCATCGCACTCGCCGGCGTTGTCCGTCACAACCGGCCTGATGGTGATCGGGGCAGTACGCCCGTCGGTTCGCTCGCCGTCCTTCTCGGCGGCCCATGCGGTGATGACGCCGAGCGGCTTCGGAAGGAGAGGACCGACCTCGGTGATGCTGAACGGCTCGTCGTCGTCATCGGTGTCGAACCGGCTGTTGACGAACGCGACCGCCTCGGAGGGCGTGCTGACGAGGGACTGGCTACCACTCTCGTTGTCAACCACTCGCCACAACGGGCTGTTCTTCACGATGCTCTCCGATCGCGGTGAGCGCACCCGGGGCGGGTGCGATGTGCCGGGTCGCTCGGCACTGACTCCGATTATGGGCTGATCAACCCATCCGTAGTCCCGAAGACGGTTGTCTGCGACAACGTTCGGTACGTTCGCGTGCAATCTGCTTTTCGCGACCGCGGCAACACAGCGGAGTCTCACAGCGGAGGAGGCGAAGATGGCGCTGAATAAGAAGGGTTCCCGGCGCATAACCGTTGACGGGATCGAGTACCGCTGGCGGATTCGCAGGAAGCCCTCCTACATGCAGGGCCTCTGCTGGACACCGCTGACCTATGCGGTTGAAGCGGCCAGCGGCAGCCAGCCGGGCACGACCTTGATCGTCACCAGCGGTCAGGCTCATCCCAGCAACTGGGTGGGCGTCGAGGCGGAGCCCATTCGTCCGGCTCACGTTGTTGCAAGCATTCGAGAGGCACGAGATCGAGGCTGGGATCCAACCCGGGTCGGTTCTCCTTTCCAGCTCGACCGATCCGCAGGATTCATCGCCCAGTCATGAGACAGAGCCGTGTGCCAGCACTCGACGCAGGAGAGAGCGGCAGGTGGTCGGGCTCTCCAGATTGCGGCCCAGTCGAGCCCGCAACCGAGATCTGCCAGGTGGGCAAAGACCATTCCCCACTGTGCGTGCAGTGCCCTGAACGCCATCACTCCCCCTGCTGCCCTCAATGCCTTCCATGCGTAAGCCGTCGATGACACCGATCTCGGTGCAGCGCAACTTCCGCTTCCACCTGCCGGATGCCCCAGGAGAAGACCGATGGCTGCGCCTGGACGAAGTGGCGCTCCCGCCCACCACACCCGCGGCGTACCCGCATACCTCCTTGCTCGGCTCTGAGTAGTCCCTTGCCGAGGTTCCGATCGCTTGACCGCCGGTGGTACGGGAGCTCAGGGTTCCCGTCTGTGCGCTGAAGCCCCGGGTGGGCAGGTGGGTGCGGTGCACTGGGCCGACCGAGGCGCCGGAGAACCGGAGACGTGCGCCCTGGGTATGCGCGGAGTCGTGTCGTGCGCGGCCCGGGTCTCGCGCCCGTCAGGGAGGGCGGCTGCGATCATGTCCACGACCTTGCCGCCGCTTGCTTCGATGCCGACCCAGCGGATCTTCGGCAGAGACATGGGCGCCCCTCCTGTACTCGGAGCAAGGCGCTGACGACGCGCTGGTCCTCGGAGAGGAAGACGTGGCAGCCCGGGAGGTAGCAGGTCCGCCAGAGATCCAACGCAGCCAATTGCTTGGCTTCTGTTCTTCGTTGACGTCGGAGAGCCAGATCCGGGTGAAGTCAGTGGTGACCCCTGCGGCGGTGCATTACCTTAACCCACCTCAGGAAGGGGCGAGTTGGGAAGGCAATCATCCGAACCAGTGAAAGTGGGCGGCCTGGGATCGCGGCGTCATCAGCCGTAGTGGCAGGCTCCGTGGTGCACGTCGGTGGCTCATCACCGGCGTCCGCCTCATGCCGCTACCGGCGGAGCAGGAGCAAGCTGCGAGATGTTCAGGTGCCGCAGAGGCACTGTTGAGCTGATCGTTCCTCGGGCGTTGGCAGATGGACTGTACGGGGCGAGGACCGCCGCACTCTCATTCACGGGTGTCGGCCCGTCCCTTGCCGGCACGAGGCTTCGGCGCTCGGGCGCGTGACACGCTCCCGACGGACGGGAGCTTCTGTGTTCGCCCGGGACGCCCGGGTGGAAGGACAACACCATGGTCGCGAAACGACCTGATGGCATTTTTCCGTACATCGGCACCGAAGCCTGGGGCCGGAACCTCGCAGCTGCCATCGAGAACACCTGCGCGGAACACAAGGTCGTACCCCCTCCCCGCCAGGCGATCACCGAGGGTCTGGCCACCGCTCTCCCGGACACTGAGATCAAGGGTCTGATCACAACCCGGAACAGCAAGAAGGTACTCAAGCCCTCGGCCTACCGTCTCGTACAGGCGGGCGAGGAGCAGGTACTCCTGCTCATGTGCGACGTCCACGGTGCTGCGGTGGTCCCGTGGGACCTCAACGACCGCACCGTCAACTGCTGGTCGCCGCCCGTCGCGGAGGCTGGCCAGCGCGTCAAGGACCTCATCGCCGCCGAGTTGGCGCTGCACGAGGCCAGGAAGACCGCGAAGTCTGCTGACAAGGAGCGGGAGACTTGTCGCCGCGCGGCCGGGGACAACACCTACACCGCGCAGGCCCTGTCGGCGGCCGAGCAGAAGCACGATGAGGCCGGGCGCTGTGTACGGGAACTCGAAGGTGAGCGTCAGGCCCTCCTCACTGCCCTCGGTGGCCGGCGGCCGCGTCCAGTGGTCCGCGCCGCGGTGGAGGACGGGGAGCCGAAGGCGGCGCTGGCTCTCTCCGAGCAGCCGTACGAGGTGGCCTTCCACATGCAGCGGTACGCCGTTGAATGTCTGGAGCGCGCCGGGAAGTCCCGCGGCTACGACCTGGCCGAGTCGCTGGTGGACGCGGGGCAGCTCTCCAAGGGTATGAACGTCCTGCAGCAGTGGCAGATCGTCCACTCCGACGGCACGGTGTCGAAGCTGTGGCGGCTGGCCGCCGTGACCGGGAATAACCGTGTGCTGGCCCGTCTGAACATCTTCCGCGTGCGTCCGGAGCACCTGGTCACTGGGATGCCCCAGTCCCTCCTGCCGATGCCGAAGGACAGGAAGGCTGACGCCGGGCGTCTGCTGCTGAGCCAGCGCGAAATCCTGAACCGGCTCTCCGACAAGCTCAACGAGGCCGGCGCTAAGCCAGAAACGGAGGCCAGCGACCCTTCAGTCCGGGCTGGAAAGATCGCCACAGTGTCCGCGGAGATCGTGATCGGCTGCACCAAGCCGGCGGGGTTGGAACACGTCCTGCGGACGCTGAACGTCAACGACCACCTGCGTGGCATCCAGCCCTACGACGAGGACGCGCGCCTGATCGCCCTCTTCGCGACGCTCGTCGACTCCTACACCCGCGAATCCCTTCTCATGGACGCGCTCGCCGAGGCGTTCCCCGACGCGCGCGGCGCAGACCTTCTCGATCTGGCCGGGGTACGCGACGCGCTGACGGCCAACGGACCGCTCGACCCGCTCGTGCCGCTGACTCCTGCGGACGACGACGCCTCCCCGGCAGTGCTTCGCGACATCGCGGTGCGCGCCATCACCGCGCTCGTGTTCCCCGACATCCCGCCCGAGGGTGTGAAGGTCACGAACGCGCGTACCGACACGGGACGGTTCTGGCCGATCGTCAGGGGGACGCTGCAGGAGCCGGCATGGAGTCAGACCAAGGCGAAGACAGCGGAGGCGCGTACTCGTCTGTGGTCCGCCGCCGTCGCCCAGCTGTTCCTGCACCGGGGCAACATCCTCTCCGCTCAGGGCTTCTTTGGCGTCCAGGAGACCGCGAAGGGCGCCGGTCAGGACCCGCGGTCCCTCAAGGCGCTTTTCCTCGGGGCAAAGGCCGGCGATGCAACCGCGTGGACCGCTCTTGTCAAGCGGATGGCCCCGGCGCTGATCCATGCCCCGCAGTCGTTCATCACTCCCGGCCAGGGCAGTGAGGCGGGCGACGGCCGCAAGGGCGTGCGCCGCACCCCCAAGAGCGCCCTCGCCGCCCTCACCCTGGCGTACACAGCGGGGAGCGCTCCGGATATCAGCAGGGCTCTTCTCCTCGCGTTCGCGAAGGCCGTGCTGGAACACCCGGACGCGGTACAGCCGCCGGAGTCGGAGGACGGCACGCCTCTGATCTGTTATGGGGAGCAGCACTGGGTCGAGGACCGGACGCCCATCACCGCGGGGATGGTGATCGCTCCTGATACTGAGGGGCAGCCCACCAACTACGTTGCCGACAAGGCGTGGTTCGACGAGACGTTCCCCGTGGAGCTCGGCCGCCCCGCCCCGGCCACCCCCGGAAGCACCGCCCACTCTTCCACGGCCGGCGCAACCAGCACCGACCCCACTGCTACCACCGCACACGGCGTACCGCTGGCTGACCCTCGTGATCTGCTGGCTACGCTGCGGAGGGAACTGCCCGCCCGCGTCGAGCTCGTTGAAGGGGGCTATCAGCAGGCGGTGGACTCCGCCCACACCCTGATGACCGACTTCGAGGAGGCACACCGTCTGCGAGTGCAGCTCGGAGAGGATGCACTCCCGGCCGAGCAGCGGATCGAGTGGATGGAGAAGCTGACGAAGGTACGGGCCGCGGCCCAGGCCAGCATGGCGACGCTCGAACAGGTGGAAGCGCTGATCCTGCTCGTCTGAGCGATGAGGTAAGACCCGAGTTTGTCGGGTACGGGTGGGCCCCTGGGAGCAGTTGAGGGGCCCACCTGCTGTTTTCACCAGAGGCGTGCCAGACCCCGGCGTTTCGCCGCGCTGCCCCGGCCAGTCGCGAGAGTGGTCCAGGGGCGCGTCCCGAGGGGTGGCGGGCCGGCCCAGGCGGCGCGGCCCTCTCGCTGTGCGGCAGGCGGAGGGGGAGGGTGACCAGGCCCGGCCGGCAGTTCGGGGTACGCACCGCGCCGTCGGACTCCGTATTGCGGGCGTTCCGCTTGCCTCTGTTCCAGGACAGGTGAATTCCGCGGGGCATTCGAGCGGGATTGACTCGGTGGCGAGGGGTTCGTGGACTTGCCGCCAGCGCGTCCACATCACCGTTCGAGTCCCGAGTGTCCGGCTCTCCATAGAGCCCAATGTCATATATTTCGAGGTCGGAGTTGCGGCGAAATGTAAGTTCGCTGGAGGCAGACGCGTAGGACTGGAAGTATCTTGGCGAGGCATGTCACAGTTGCCTCTTCGTGAAAACCGCAAGCCCTCAGAAAGGTATTCTTTTTTATGGCGAATGTTGCCTCTGCTGCACTTCAGATCCCTCAAGCTGCGTGCTCGAAGGACGGAGGGGGCCTTCCGGCAGGTGCGCTTGGTGATGCCCACCTCGCACCGGCCTCTGCCGGCGGAGGCGATAGCCTCACGGGTGTGTCTTTCACCAGCTCACCTAGCGCCACTGCCCACGCCGAGGCCATCCCTGCCGAGGCCGTGGCCAACGGCGAGGTCTACACTCGCCGATGGGTCGTCGACATGATCCTCGACCTGGTCGGTTACACCACCGACCAGGATCTTGATCGATTGACCATCGTCGATCCCGCCTGTGGTTCTGGCGCGTTCCTTCTGGGCATCGTTGAGCGTCTGAGCACGGTGTGTCGAAAGCTTGAACGGGACCTCCCCATTGAGGGGGTCCGAGCTCTCGATCTCCTGAGTCGCAACGTGAAGGCAAGCCGCGAGGCGGTGGCGGACGTCCTTATTGCGGATGGCTGGGACCGTGAGACGGTGCACACTATCGTCAGTCAGTGGATTCGCCATGGTGACTACCTTCTTGACGACATGGGGAAGGCTGATTTCGTTGTCGGAAATCCTCCCTATATTCGATTGGAAGACGTCCCTGACCAGCGGATGCGGCTTTACCGACAGGGTCATCCTTCCATGGTTGGCCGGTCCGATATTTACGTCGGATTCTTCGAAAGAGGACTCGGGTCCCTCACAGATGGTGGGGCACTCGGATTTATCTGTGCGGATCGTTGGATGCGCAACCAGTATGGTCGCGAGCTGCGCAAGCTGGTTGCCGACCGCTTCAGCATGGATTTCGTTGCAACCATGCATGACGTCGATGCTTTCGAAGAGCAGGTGTCGGCATACCCGGCGATCACGATCCTGCGTAACCGCCCCCAGGGCGAGGCTGTTGCGGTCGACACCACGAAGTCCTTCGGGGCAGATGAGGCCCGTCAGCTGATGAGCTGGATGGGTGACGAGGATCGCGCTGCCGCGAACACAGGGAGCTTCAAGGCGGCCCGACTGCCGCACTGGTTCTCGGCAGCAGACTCCTGGCCGGCTGGAAGCCCCGCACGCCTGGCCCTGCTTGAGGACCTCAACGACCGGTTCCCCGTGCTTGAAGAGACCTTGACGAAGGTCGGGATCGGCGTTGCCACAGGATCCGATGCTGTCTTCCTCACCGAGGACGCGACCCTCGTGGAGAGCGACCGGCTCCTCCCCATGGCGATGGTGAAGGATGCCAAAAGCGGGCACCTGGAGTGGCACGGCACCCACATGGTCAACCCGTGGGACGAGAACGGCGAACTGGTAGACCTTGCCAAGTACCCGAAGCTGAAGGCGTACTTCGAGACGCATCGGACGGCACTCGAAGGCCGATACGTAGCGAAGAAAACGCCTGACCGCTGGTACAAGACGATCGACAAGATCGACGCGAGCCTGACCGGCCGGCCAAAGCTGCTACTCCCGGACATGAAGCTAACAATTCATCCTGTACTGGATGAAGGTGGCTATTACCCCCACCACAACCTTTACTACATTGTGTCCGATGCGTGGGATATCAAGGTTCTAGGGGGACTTCTTCTGTCTCGCGTGGCCCAGACCTTCGTCGAGGCGTACGCCGTCAGGATGCGGGGCGGCACACTCCGCTTCCAGGCCCAGTACCTACGGCGCATCCGGGTACCTCGCCCCGAGACCATTTGTCAGACCGATGCTCTAGCGTTGGCGCACGCGTTTGATCACCGCGATGTGCAAGCTGCCACGGAGGCGGCCCTCCATGTCTACGGGATCGAGCGCATCCCGGACTGACGCTGACATGGGGGACCGATGAGCACCCAACCTAACTGGGACAACAACGCGTTGAACCGAGCCGTCCACACGATGTGGGCGGCCCGGTCGCATGGCACTCAAAGCGGGAAGCACATGGCTGCGGTCGAAGACCTCGTGATCACATCCGCGGTCGAGGCTTGCAAGGGCACTCCCATTACCTTCTTGAGAGGCGAGGCCGCCACACTCCCTGGAGTCTACCGACCACGCAAGAACTGGGACCTCGTCGCCTTGGATGACGACCGTCTCGTCTTTGCCATTGAGATGAAATCCCAGTCCGTGGAGAAGATTAGTAACAACGCGAATAATCGAAACGAAGAGGCCATAGGGAGTGCCACCGACCTGCGCCTGGCCCACAAGAAAGGGCTCCTCGGGAGGGATCGAGGTGATTCCCATAGGCCCTGGATCGGGTACTTTTTCATCCTGGAAGAGGCGATTCAGTCGACACGGCCCGCTCGGCAGCAGGTGAGCGCCGCTCTACCTACGGATTCCGCTTATGGGACTCACCCGTCCTATGAAGATCGATACCGCCTGCTTTGTGAACGCTTGCTGGAGAATAAGCTCTACGATGGAGCGTGTTTCCTCCTCTCGAATACCGATCCTGACGCTGTGGTCAAGCAGTCTGACCCGAGCTCCGGCATTGATTTTGGTAGCTTTATGGCATCCCTTGAAGGCTATCTCGCAAAATATTGTGCCAACAGGACCTGAACCGAGGCGGGCCTGGGCTTGGGTCTGTTTCAGCCATTTCATGCGCCGAGACGGCATGGTCCACTAGCCTGATCGCTGGCTTCGGCGTTCGAGGCCCGCAGCGTCGAGAGCTGTGCCGGTTTCGTGCGGCCTACCCGTTGGCTGCGCGCCGATTGTGGCGGGACCATGGACGGTAAATTCGAACTCGCAGTCCGCAAGTACTGGGAGACGCGAGAGCAGCAGACGGCGAGGCAGATCGCCGAGGGGAAGCAGGATGCAGGGCTTCGGGGCGCCGTTACAGGCGGCGCCCACCTCGATGCCCTGACGCAACTGATCGTGGAACACTTCGTCGACGTACTCGGTTACCCGGCCAGCTCGATATCCCTGGGCAAGAAGGCCGAGCTACCGGGCTACTATCGTCCAACCAAACAATGGGACCTCATCGTCAAGAATGGAGCTCAGCTGGTTGCGGCTATCGAGTTCAAGTCTCAGTCTGGGCCATCGTTCGGGAACAACTTCAATAACCGGACAGAAGAGGCAATCGGTAGCGCCGTAGATACTCAGCGCGCCATCTCGCATGGCCTTCTGGGTGATGCCCGGCCCTGGCTCGGATATGTCTTTCTGCTGGAGGATGCGGAGGGATCCACCCAGAGCGCGAAGCGAGACTTCAAACCGAGCTTCAAAGTGGATGAAGCGTTTGAAGGGCGACCTTCCTACGCTGACCGCTATCAAGTACTCTGCCGAAGGCTCGTCGAGGAAGAACTCTACGATGCCGCCTGTTTTGTCTTGGCCCCCAAAGATCCCGAACGGCCTATCAGTCAGCCCGACTCGCAGCTAACCTTCGCGGGATTCATTGAGTCGCTCACGAAGCATGTACGGAAAGAGCCGGGGCTCTAACCGGCGGTACCTTGACCGTGTGTCACGAGTTCTCCGGCTAATTCTGGAAGGTGCTCACCGCAAAGCGATGGGGACCTTCTGTGTCGACTGGTCTGCCGTGGAGGGAGCGGGGCAGGGGTATTGCAAAGTTCCTCGATCTTATAAGTGTGCTGGTCAGGCGATGCCCAGGAGAGTTGAGTAGGCAGGTGAAAGGCTCGTCGGAGACGTGGCGAAGGCTGGCGCCGATGAAGATTTGCAGGACGGGCTACACAACAGCTCAGCCTTCAACACCCCGCTCGTGCAGAGGAAATGTCCGCTCCGAGCCTTCCGCAAAACGCATTAACGGCCCGTTGTCGTCGCCGGGGGAGCTGCCCTCGCGGCGTTGGCGCCCACCGGTCTGCCGGATTCCCCCGGGCGGGACCACGAAGAGCGTAGGATTCCGGAATTATCGATCAAGGGCCGCGCCGCCCGGGGGTTCCCTTCCGGGGGAAGAGGGTGCCGTGGCCTCTATCGGCGGGGGACTGTGTGTACTTGGCGCATCTGCGGGTCGAGAACTTCCGCGTCTTCGGACCTGCAGCGACGGGTGATGGCGAGCGGAGTGATTCGCTGAGCCTGTGGTTCACGGCTGGGACGAATGTGCTCGTGGGGGAGAACGACAGCGGGAAGACGGCGATCGTCGACGCGATCCGGCTGTGCTTGCAGTCCGCGGCGGCGGACTACTACCGGGTCTCCCAGGACGACTTCCACCTCGGGAATGACGGGAGGGCAGAAACCTTCACCATCGGGTGCTCCTTCACCGACCTGTCGACCGAGGAGCAGGCAGTCTTCCTGGAATTGCTCACCCACGACCGCGAGGGCACCGCCTGGTTGTGTGTCACGTTCAAGGCCCAGCGGATGGATCCACTACGCAACCGTGTCTCGGTCACCACCCGGACCGGACCGGACGGCAACGGCCCCGCCCTAGACGGCGCAGCTCGCGAACTCCTGCGCACCACCTACCTGCGCCCCCTTCGCGATGCGGAGGCGGAACTACGCTCGGGCCGTGGGTCACGGCTGTCCCAGATCCTCGCCGGCTACCCGGCGATGAAGGACCAGGACGTCGACGACTTCGACCCGACCGGTGATGAGCCCCCGTCGACTCTGAGGGGAATTCTGAGGCGGGCTGAGTTCGATATCCGCAACAACAAGGCTGTCGCGGAGGTGAGTGAGGACATCAACTCGGCATACCTGCAGCGGTTCGCGATTGGTGACGACGTCCTGCGCGCCAAGATAAGCGTTGCCACGGACGCGACGCTGGTCCGCGCGCTGGAGCGGCTGGAACTGAACCTCTTCACAGCATCCGACGAGTGGACGCGCCGCGGACTCGGTTACAACAACGCCCTGTTCATGGCCGCGGAACTGCTCCTGCTGGGCAAGAACGAACTGGCTCCTCTGCTGCTGATCGAGGAGCCCGAGGCGCACCTCCACCCCCAGCTGCAGACCCGGATCATGGACCTGCTGCGGGACAAGGCGCAGAGGCCGCAGGAAGGTGACAGGGCGCCTGTGCAAGTCATCCTCACCACCCACAGTCCCAACCTCGCCTCCTCGACGCCGGTCGAGTGCCTGACCCTCGTCGCCCGCGGACGCACCTTTCCGCTGCGGCGCGGTATGACCCGCCTGAACGATGGGGACTACGCGTTCCTGACCCGGTTCCTGGACGTCACCAAGGCGAACATGTTCTTCGCCCGCGGTTTGGCGATGGTCGAGGGAGACGCCGAGGCGATCTTCCTGCCCGCGCTCGCCGACGCCCTGGGCATGCCCTTCAACGAACACGGGATCAGCGTGGTCAACGTCGGCCACGTCGGCCTCTTCCGCTACAGCCGGGTCTTCCAACGCGCCGGTGAGCAGATCCCGGTCCGCGTGGCCTGTATCCGCGACCGCGATCTCGTGCCCGCCGGCACTCCCGAGGTCATGAGAGGCAAGCTCGCGCGCTGGACCGATATGACGGAGGAGGAGATCTCCGCGTACGTCACGAACCTCACCACCGGCGACGACGGGCCGGTGAAGACATTCGTGTCCGACTGGTGGACGCTGGAGTACGACCTCGCGGTCACGTCCTGGACCATGGCCAGGCTGATGTACCGCGCGGTCAAGCTGGCATCCGTAGCTGCACGGTCCTGGCCGGACGCCGACAAGACGGGGAAGGCCATCGCACGGGCCGACCGGGTTGTCGACACGTGGATAGGGCAGGGCCTTTCCCTGGAAGAGGCCGCCCTGAAGATCTACCGGCCGCTCAAGCTGGATAACGTCAGCAAGCCGATCACCGCACAGTTCGCCGCCCAGCTGCTCGACTCGACGCCGCTGGTGCGCAGCGATGTCCCGCCCTACCTGCTCGAGGCTTTCACGTACCTGTGCGGCGAGGTGGCCCCGTGATCCGCCCCTACCTGCCCGATGCCTTCGCCACGTACAAGGTGGAGGCCATGGTGAAGTTCCTGGGGCTGGATCCGCTCGATGCCGAGCAGTGGGACTTCCTGCAGAGCGAGAGCACCCAGGACCTCCAGGCCGCCCCGGGGTCGGGCAAGACAACCTTGATCGGACTCAAGCTCGCCCTGATGGCCGACGCGTGGACCTCCCCGACGCGCGGGGTGTGCGTGCTGTCGCACACCAACACGGCCAAGAACGAGATCGCCGATCGAGTGGGCCTTCTCGCCGCAGGACGCAGCCTGCTGCGCTATCCGCACTTCATCGGCACCATCCAGTCCTTCGTGCACACCTTCCTCGGGCTGCCGGCCGTGCGGGCCAAGAGAGTGGAGGTCCGGTCCGTCGACGACGCGACCTTCGAGACCGCAGCGCTCCGGCTCCTGCAGCGCCCCGAATACTCCACCCTGCGCAGCTATGTGGGGCACCACCAGCACGAGGGCACCGGCATCGTCACCGGGGCGACGTTCACCTACCGGGACGGCGAACTCGCGGTCACTGGAGCGGCCAGAGATCTGCCCTTCGGCGCCCAGTCTCCCAGCGGAAAAGAACTGGACCACCTCAAACGGACTCTGGCACGCCGGGGTATCTTCCGCTTCCAGGACATGTACGCCATCGCCCAGGAGTATCTCGCCCGGCACCCGGATATCGCCGCGGCGGTTACCACGCGCTTCCCGTTCGTTCTCCTCGATGAAACGCAGGACACCAGCGCCACCCAGCACAAAATGCTGGACCTCGTGTTCGGTTCCTCATCCACCGTCGTGCAGCGGGTGGGCGATACCAACCAGGGCATCTACAGCGACGCGGCCTCCGTAGGAGGGCCCGCCTCTCTGTTCCCGCTGCCGGGGGCCCCGGAGCTGCCGGTCAGCCGCCGCTTCGGGCCGCAGATCGCGGCCGTGGCAAGCCGCCTGGCCGTCCGGCGGCCCCAGCAGGTCCGCGGAGCCGGCCCCGACGGCCAGGTGGCGGTTCTTCTGTTCGACGAAACCACGGTGTCTGAGGTCGTACCGACCTTCGAGCGCATGGCCGCTGTGGCCGTCCCCGAGGACGTCCTGGTGCGGCGTCCACCGCGTGCATTGGGTGCGCGACAGAACCCGAAAACCTCACCCGTCTACCCGCAGTCGATTTCCTGCTACCTGCCCGGCTACACCCCGACCAGCCGCCCGACGGCTCACCGCACCCTGATCGACGCGGCCCGCGCTGCAAGCGCCCGTTGGAGGACAGGCCCGGACAGCAACGAAGCGGCCACCGAGTTGTGGAATGCCGTGCGCGCGTCCGTCTCGTCACCGGCCAGCGACGGCCTCCCGGCCCTCGGCCGCCTGGAGAGGTCAATGGCGACGACCGGAGGCAGAGTGCGCATCCTTCTGCGTGAACTCCTCCTCAACGCAGACGAGTTCGACGCAGCGAGCTGGACAGAAGTCACCGAGCAGCTGGCTGCCCAGCTGAAACTCCTCAACGGCTGCCAACTACGCGAGCCTGGAATGGAATTCACCACCGCTACCGCGGCAGGCGCGGCTCTCGGGCCCGCTCCCGCGGCCGTCGCCGCAGTACCGGCGGCGCGGGCCGTACCCGGGACCATCCAGAGCGCGAAGGGTGAGACCCACGCGGCAACACTGATCCTGGAGTGCCTGGGGAAGACAGGCAGGAAGTTCGACGTGACCGAGGCGCTACGCATGATCGCCGAAGGGAGCGACCCGCTGCGCGAACTGAAGAGCATCCAGGCCGCCGTGCAGCTCGTCTTCGTCGGCGCGACACGCCCTACCCACCTTCTGGTGTTCGCCGCCCACCGCGACCGCAGCAAAAAGTACGCAGACGCGCTGGCCGGCGCTGGCTGGGATATCCGGGACCTCACCGAGCACTGAGCCTTCGCCAACTTGAATTCGCAGGTAAGGGGCCGGGTTGGCCGGTCCTCGGGATGCTCGTGCTGGCCGTGGGCGGGACCACCGTTGGCGGTCAGCCGCTGCGTGGTCTTCTGCGCCCAGCGGGGTTCCTCGCGGTCGAGGCGGATCAGGACGAGGGTGTTCTCGGTGATGGTGTGCCAGGTCTCGGCTTCCAGTACGCCGCGATCTCTTCGGTGTCGGGGGGCGGTGATTGTGGCGACGACGGCGCTCGCGTGGGTGGGGTGGGTATCGAGCAGGACCTGGGCGTCGAGTGAGGGGCCGGGGCCGCGGCCTGATCCAGGTTCGTGCAGTCGTGCCGCCCTGGGCAGCTGCTGCCGTCGACCGGAACCCTAACGGCCGCTGGAGTGCGATGGGCGGTCTGGTTTCGTGAGGGACTGCCTGGGGCCTAATGTTTGAATGGCATGCCGGGTGCTTCATGCGTCAAGAAGCCGCACGTAACGCACACAGCGCACGTAACGCACGCGAGCGTTTTGCCCAGATTTTCCGCCGCAGGGTGCTGACCTGGGGCTACTTCCACGGGTTTGTGCTCCACATGTTTCGCGATGACCCATCATGTTGAGTGCGTCGCGATCCTCGAGCCTGCCGAAAAGGGCGCCTGACCTGCCGTTTTAGCTGGTGTGCATTATGTGCGCTGTGGGCGTTACGGGCGATATCTTGACGCATTTTCGACGCATGCTGGGCCCTTCTGACGCACGTTTGACGCACGTTCTGATGAGGTGTCAGCCGTGCGTTTCCCCAGCTGAGGGTGTATCGAGTACGACTTGAGGGGTCTCCCTCTTTACTGCCTCTTGGCGAACTCGTGCTCGATATGGCCTGACTTGGGGCTCGGTCGGAACGGGGTCCGTACGGGTTCCAGTGGCCGAGGACTGGCTTGAGGTCGTCGCCGCTGGGCTTCGGTGGGAGTGCAGCTTCGGCGCTGCGGCGGACTCGGTGATCTGCTGGAGCCGGGCGTCCGCGAAGGCGAGCCACGCCTCGGTCTCTGTCCTTGTCTGCCCTGTTAGCAGCGCCGCGGCGTGTTCGCGTACCGCTGTGACCTATTCGGTCAGGTGGCTTTGTTCGTGAGAACGGGGTTCTGGCACAGATCTTGGGAAGCGGTCGCGGAGCGTCACCGCGGTGTTCGATCGCGAGGGCTCGGATTCGCGTGAGACCGGGTCCACCTCGCGGCTGGGAGTGCTGACCTAGCCAGGTTTGATGGTGCAGGACGGCTGCGCGGTGCGCAGGCAGTCGCGGTGGGCGACGATGCAGGTCTCCGCGGCCCGGCCGAGGTTTTGCCAGAGGTGAAAGCGATCTGCGATCTGGAGAGCCCCGGTGGCGCCGAGCCGAGCCCCTTCGGCGTAGGCGCCTGCCCGGTCGCGGCAGATGATCTCCACGCCGGGATGGGTGGTGGGCCACGCGGCCAGCGGTCCCGCTTCCCGGGTCGGCGGGACATCGACCACACGGTGAGTCTCTCCGCAGGTCAAGACGGTGGAGTAGGTCTGGCCCCGGCGGTTGGCGAAATCGTCGACACCCAGTACGCGGGGCACCGGCAGGGCAGGGTCGGGCAGCGCCGTCACCCGTCGCAGCAATGTCATCCGGCTGGCCGGGATGGCGAGCACGGCGGCCAGCCGTGCTCCGGCCCGCCCGGCCAGTGCCAGCCCGATGCGCTCCACCACCGCGTGCAGGCGGCGGGCGTACGGCGCGGTTACCGTCGCGAACTGCTCGGCCAAGGTACGCCGTGGAGAGGTGGCGTTGTCACATATGAACCGGCGGACCCGCAGCGCGAGCACCACCGGGTGGTCGCCGAGCGGGAGGTCACGTGGGCGGCGCTGGTGGGTGTCGTGCACCCGCGCCGCGAAGCGGCCGCAGCCCGGGCACGTGCCACCCGCCGCACATCCCCGGCCTGTTACCCGGACGAGGCCGAGCGCAGTGGGCGACAGCTCCACGGTGATCTCGTCGAGGAAGTCGGCGAACAGTGCTCTGTCCCAGTAGAAACCCTCCAGGGCAGTCCATATCCGGCACCGTCCGCCGGTAGGCAGGAGGTGTGACTGCACCGACGAGGACCTGATGGAGCGTCAAATGGCGCTCCTGCCAGCAACGGTGAGCATCCTCCGGGACTGCGAAGGCCACGGGATCGAACGGAACTCTCACCCTCCGCGACGGCCCTCAAGATCTGTGCCGGATCCCCGATCTCCCCGAGAGACCTGCAGAACACATTCAGTCGCTTCTGACCTTGCGCCTCCCGCAGGTCGACGTCGACGGCAGCGTGGAAACGGAAGATTGTGACAGCGCGGCCTCCGATCGGGGGGTCGGTAGCACCTCCTCCTTTCGGGGTAGTGACACTTCCAGCCCTTCTCTGTGACGAGATCGAGGGCGGCCTGCCAGTGCTCCACCGAGGCATCCGGGACATGCAGGTCCGGCAACGACCTCTATGTCCGGGATGAAGATGCACGTCACGTCATCCCGCGGCAGATCGGCCACCGCGCCAGGCTGCCTGGCTCACCGACCCGACGCATCTCCCTTTCCCCTGCCAAAAGTCATAGGGGCTCACCCTTCGGAAGCCCGACTCCCCGAAGTGGCGCAGGAAGTGGATCTTCGGGAGAAGGCGGCTGTCACGCAGGCAAGGGGTGAACCACAGGACAATTGGATGGGTGTAGTTGAGGCGAGCGATCCCCATTTACGTGCGTTTCTCGTTGTCGCTGCAAGCAGGTCTCCCCCTGGAGCCGAACCCAACGCCAGGGGGAGGATTTGCCAGGCGAGGCTTGTTGTAGGACGTCCAGAACGCCTGCCGGCGCAGCCGGTCGTCCTCAGGGCAGCGGCCCCAGTAGCCGACCGGGGCCAGAGTGGCAGCACGGCTCGAACGGCTTCCACGAGTCATCGTCCGCGATCACCGGCTGGGTCGTCACATCTCCGAGAGCTGCCCGCTCGTGACATTCACGCCCGACCAGGACCGTTCAGTGAGATCCTGTGACGAGCTCTCACGGCCGCAACTCGCACGAGGCCAACAGGCACAGGTTTCCTCCCTGTACGAGCCCTATCCCGCCGGACGTGTGGCCCTCCGATCCGATGGAGCACCGGGAGAGCGGGCACAGGTTGAAGCCCTGTGAGCCTTGGTAGTCCTTGAAGCCCGCTGCCCTGTCGTCCATGAGCGGCGAGGAGTGCGCTGCGTTCTTCGCAGCCGCTGCGGCAGACGTATCAGCTGCTGACGCGCCAGTTGCCCCTGCGAGGCCCAACGTTGCGACGCTGCCGACCATGGCTATACCGCTCAATGCCCTGCCCCACGCTGATCGATACATCGAGTGTGCCCTCTCGTTCGAATGGCGGCGAGCTGCCGCCGCGGTGCCGTACGTCGTTGATCCGTAGCCCTCCCGTGCGATGGATGGGTACGCGTTCGAGGTCCGATGCGGACGTTCTGCGCAGTAGTAACAAAGGGTGTCTCGCGTCACACACCAATCCGTAGTCCCATGCGTCTCGGATTAAGCGCGGAAGTCGATGTGTGGGGGTCTTCGCACATGCATCGAGCCGTGTGAGATCGGAAGGGTGATCGAGGGTGTCGGCACGCGTTACAGGTACTGGGGGAGAGCGCATCACTGAAGACTCTGCCGACTCGCTCGCGGTGACTCCCGCCCAGGAGTCGTTGTGGTTCGCGCACACGCTTCGTCCGCTGAGCAGTGAGTTCATGATCGCGGAGTACGTCGACATCCAGGGGGAGTTGAACCCTGCGACGCTGTCTCGGGCCGTGGCCCATGTGACGGGCGAGATCGACGCGATGCGTGCCGCGATATCCGATGAGGGGGCAGACTCCACGGCGCGGCAGGTGGTTCGCCGTGACCTGCCTGTCGAGGTTCCCCTCATCGACTTGTCCGCGAATGCGAATGGTGAGGCCGAGGCTCACGAGGCCATGCGTCGGGATCTCGCCAGACCTGTGGGCGTGAGTGGTGCGACGGTCATGTCCTTCGCTCTGTACAGGCTTTCGCGGGCACGTCATCTGCTGTACCTGCGCACGCATCACCTGGTGCTGGACGGTTACGGTGCGGCCTTGGCACTTGGCCGTATCGCCGAGACGTACGGCCTGTTCGCGGACGGCGCCGACGTCCCCTTCCAGTCTCGTCCCCTTGGACCACTGGTCACCGAGGCCCGTCAGTACCGCGAGTCGGCCCAGTACAGCGAGGACGCGGCGTACTGGCGCGACCAGCTCGCGGGAGCCCCGTCGCCAGAACGGCTCAGCGATGCGCCGGGTGTTGTGGGGGGACAGGTGCTGCGGCAGTCGGTCGTGCTGGACGGCGAGCGGTGGCAGCGGCTGCGGGACGGCGCGCGGAGCGCCAAGGTGGCCTGGCCCGCGCTCTTCGTCGCGGGGACGGCCGCGTATCTGCACCGGATGCGCGGAGTGGGCGACGTGCTGCTCGGCATGCCGGTGACCGGGAGGCGCACCAAGGTCGCACGGGCGACGCCTGGCATGATGTCCCAGGTCCTTCCGCTGCGCCTGCGGCTGTCCGCCCAGGACACGGCCCAGGACCTCTTGCGACAGACGACGCTCGCCATGCGGGCCGTGCTGCGCCACCAGCGGTTCCCGGCCCAGGAACTGCGGCGGCATAGGGGCCTTCGGCAGGGCGAGCCCCTGACCGGGCCGTCGGTGAACGTGCTCGCCTTCGACGGGGATCTCCGCTTCGGTGCTGCGTCCGGCACGCTGCACAATCTCTCGATCGGGCCGGTCGAGGACCTTACGCTCGCCGTGCATCCCGCGCCCGGTGGGGCCGGCGCGCGGATCGATGTCCTGGCGAACGCGGCTCTCTACGACGACCGCGCGGCGGCGGGACACCTCGAACGGATCGTGCGGGTGACCGAGGAGCTGGCGTCGTCCCCGGCGCGCTGCCTTGGCGCACTGGAACTGGCGAGCCCGCAGGAGAGGGACGTACTGCTGGCCATGGGAACCGGCCTGTCGGACGACGGGGAGGGCACGAGGCTGGGTGGGCGAACGGCCGGTGAAGAGCCCACTCTGCCGGAGGTCCTGTCTCGGCTGGCCCGCGAGATGCCCGACGCACCCGCTGTCGGTGACGGCACGGGAAACCTCACGTTCGCCGAGCTTGACCGAGCCGTCGATGCGGCGGCCACCGCCCTGCGGGGCGACGGCGCAGGGCGCGGTGCGGTCGTCGCGGTCGCGCTGCCCCGCTCACTCGACACGGTCGTGGCTCCGCTTGCCGTCCTGCGCGCGGGTGCCGTCTACCTGCCCGTGGACCTGTCCTATCCGGATGAGCGCATCGCTCATCTGCTGGCGGATGCGGCTCCCGCACTCCTTGTCTGCGCGCCCGACAGCCCGGTCGCCGCGCTGGCGCCGACCGGCACGAAGGTCCGGCCCCTGTCCCACGGCCCGGGCGAGGTGCCCGACCCTGCCACGAGCGGCCCGCGGGGTGAGGACGCTGCCTACCTCATCTACACGTCCGGATCGACGGGCAGGCCCAAGGGAGTGCTCGTCGAGCACCGTTCGATCAGCAATCTGCTGGCCCACCATCGCTCGGAGTCCCACGCGAGTGCGCAAGCCGCTCAGAGGCGTCAGCTGCGTGTGGCGCTCACCGCTGCGACCTCCTTCGACGCCTCCTGGGATCCGCTGCTGTGGATGTTGAGCGGACATCACCTGCACATCGTGGACGACAAGACGCGCCGTGATCCCGAGGCGCTGGTCGCCTTCCTGCGCACCCGGCGCGTGGACGTCATCGAGACCACCCCCAGTTTCCTGCAACAGCTCCTGGCCGCCGGCCTCACCGCCGATGACACCGACACAGGCCGGACAACGCCGCACCGTCCCACGGTGATCGCTCTCGGAGGCGAATCCGTCAACGCCGACCTGTGGGAGCGCCTCGCATCCGAGGATTCCCTTATCGCCTACAACTTCTACGGACCGACCGAGACGACGGTGGACGCCGTCACCGCACGCGTGCGCGGGACGGATCCGCTGATCGGGCGCCCTGTCCGAGGGGCACGTTCCTACGTCCTGGACGCGGCCTTGCATCTGCTGCCGAGCGGTGTGACGGGGGAGCTCTATCTCGCTGGAGAGGGGGTGGCGCGCGGCTACGTGGGTCAGCCCGGCCTGACCGCGGACCGTTTCCTCGCCGATCCCTTCGGGGAGCCGGGAGCACGGATGTATCGCACCGGAGATCTGGTGCGGTGGCACGAGAACGGTTCGCTGGAATTCGTCGGGCGCAGCGACGGGCAGATCAAGGTCCGCGGGCACCGCGTGGAGACGGCGGAGATCGAAGCCGCGCTCATTGCGCTGCCGGGAGTCGCGCAGGCCGCGGTCGTCCTTGGGGGCGGCCCGGACGGACAGCGGCTGGCCGCCTTCCTCGTACCGTCCGGCGACGCAGCGGGCGCACAGGTACGCGACGACGTGCGCCCGGTCCGGGACGCGCTCGTGACGTCGCTGCCTGCTCACATGGTGCCCGCCGCCTACGCGCTCGTCGAGCGGCTCCCACTGACCCCGAACGGGAAACTGGACACGTCCGCGCTCCCGGAGGCCACCGCCGTCTCCGCCGGCTCCTCGAACGCACCGGTCACGAGGACGGAGGAGCAGGTCTGCGCCGCGATGGCCGATCTGCTCGGCGTGGCCGAAGTCGGTAGGGAGGACGACTTCTTCGCCCTCGGGGGCCATTCCCTGCTGGCCACGCGCCTGCTGAGCTCCGTGGCCGAGCGTACGAACGTCCGACTTCCGGTTCGCGCCCTCTTCGAAGCACCGACGGCCGCCGCACTGGCGCTGGCCGTCGACGCCCAGCGCACCCACACAAAGGCTGCGGGCGGGGCGGCCACAGCCGTCACCCAGCAGCGCCCGGCCCGGCTGCCGCTCTCAGCGGCCCAGCACCGCCTGTGGCTCCTGGAGCACATGGGAGAGGGCGGTGAGCGCTACCACATCCCCATCGCCCTTCGTCTTGAGGGCGATCTCGATGTAGACGCCCTCCAGGCTGCCTTCGCCGACCTCCTGGCGCGGCACGAGAGCCTGCGCACCGTCTATCGGCAGGACGAGCAGGGACCGCACCAGGTCGTGCTGGCTCCGGACGCGTGCACCGTGGCCCTGCGGACGAGCCCGCTGCGGCCCGACGCCCGCCCCGGCGACTTCCCCGGCCCCGACTTCGACATCTCCCGGCAGCCCCCGATCCATGCCGTGCTGGTGCCCACCAGCGATCCGAGCGCCACCACCCGGAGCCACCTCCTCCTGCTCACGCTCCATCACATCGTCGCCGACGGATGGTCGATGAGGCCCCTGATCCGCGACCTGAGCGAGGCATACGAAGCCCGTCTGAAGGGGCAGGCGCCCGGCTGGACGCCACTGCCCGCGCAGTACGCGGACTACGCACTGCGGCAGCAGGTGCGGCTCGGCGTCCGCACGGACACCGACTCCCTCACCACACGCCAGCTGACCGGTTGGCGGGAGACGCTGAAGCGCCTGCCGCCCGAAATCCCCCTGCCCTACGACCGGCCGCGCCCGGAACGGGCCACCTTCCGCGGAGGCCGCATACCCGTGCGGGTGGATGCCGCAGAACACCGCGCTCTGGTCGCCCTTGCCCGGCGGGCGGGTGTCAGCCCCTTCATGGTGCTGCACGGTGTGCTCGCCACGCTGTTGCACCGTTTGGGTGCGGGCGACGACATCGTCGTCGGAACGCCGGTCGCGGGTCGTGACGAAGAGGAGTTCCACGACGTCGTCGGCTTCTTCGTCAACACGCTGGTCCTGCGTGTCGATGCTGGGGGCGACCCGGCCTTCCGGGAGCTCCTGGAGCGTGCGCGCGTGACAGACCTGCGTGCCTACGGCGCGCAGGATCTGCCCTTCGAGCAGTTGGTGGAAGCACTGGCACCGCCGAGGTCGCTGTCCCGGCACCCCCTCTTCCAAGTGATGCTTGCGCTGAACAACACAGCCGCGCCCCGGCTCGAACTGCCGGGTGTGAAGGCGCACGTGCTGACCGCCGACCGGAACAGCGCGAAGTTCGACCTCACCTGGGACCTCACCGAGTCGCACGGCCCCGACGGGCTGCCCGCGGGCCTGAGCGGAGAGGTGGAGTACAGCTCCGATCTCTTCGACGAAAGCACGGTGCGCCGGTTCGTCGACCATTTCGTTCGCCTGCTGCGCTCGGCGCTCGCCACTCCCGACGCCCCCCTGAGCGCCCTGGACATGCTCACCAGGGAACAACGCGAGGCGGCGCTCGACACCGGCCCGCGCGACGGTGAGGTGCACCGGGGGCAGGACCTGGTGCACAGCGTGTACGACGTGCTCGACATGCAGGTGGCGGTCACCCCGAACCGCATCGCCGTGGCCGAAGGGCATCGCGCCCTGACGTTCGGTGAACTGTCCGACGAGCTGAACGGCGTGGCACGGCGGCTGGTCGCCGCGGGTGTCCGGCCAGGGGACCGCGTCGCTGTCGCGCTGCCCCGGTCCGGACGGCAGATCGCAGCCATCTTCGGCGTGCTGCGCGCGGGAGCGGTCTACGTACCGCTGGACCCGACGCACCCGGCAGAACGGAATGCGCACATCCTGGACTCCGTACAGCCGACCGTGCTGCTCACCGAACGGCAGTGCCTGGTGGAGCTGGCTGACGTGCGCGTCCCCGTCCACTGTCTCGACGAGATGCCCGTGGGGGACGTGGACACGATCTCCCTTCCCTCGGGCTCACCGGACGCCTCCGCGCCCGCCTACGTCCTGCACACCTCAGGATCGACCGGCCGGCCCAAGGGCGTGGTCGTGGAGCACCGGGCGCTGGCCAATCTTTTGCGGCACCACACGCGTCATCTGATCGCCCCCGCCGAGCGTGCGAACAATGGCCGTCCGCTGCGTGTGGCCCTCACCGCGGCGGCGACCTTCGACGCCTCCTGGGACCCCCTGCTGTGGATGGTTGCGGGACACGAACTGCATCTGGTCGACGACGCGAGCCGCCGCGATCCCGAGGCGCTCGTGCGGCTGTTGCACGAACGACGGATCGACGTCATCGAGACAACTCCCTCGTTCCTCGAACAGTTGCGCGCGTGCGGGCTGTTCGCACCCGGCAAGCCCTGGCCGCGCGTCGTGGCGCTGGGTGGCGAGCCCGTCAACGAGACACAGTGGAACGAGCTCGCGGAGCTGAGCGGCGTCACGGTGTGGAACCTCTACGGGCCGACCGAGGCGACCGTGGACAGCGTGATCGCCCCGGTGACGCGTGGTTCAGTACCTGTCATCGGCCGGGCGATCACAGGGATGCACGCGCGGGTGCTCGATGCCCGGCTGAGCCCCACGCCGCCCGGCGTCACCGGGGAGCTGTACCTCGCCGGGGCCGGTGTGGCCCGTGGATACGACGAGGCGACCGGCATGACCGCGGACCGCTTTCTCGCCGACCCCTACGGCCCCCCTGGCACCCGCATGTACCGGACCGGCGACCTGGTCCGCAGGCGCCCGGACAACTCCCTTGTCTTCGTGGGCCGTACGGACAGTCAGGTCAAGGTACGCGGATTCCGTGTCGAGACCGGCGAGGTGGAGGCGGCACTGACCGCACACCCGGCTGTCCGGCATGCGGCGGTCACCGTCCAGGAGGGTGAGGACGGCGGCCGGCTGGTCGCCTGGGCCGTTCCGGAGACGGCGGCGGGAGAGCCGACCGCCGCGTTGCTGCGCTCCTTCGTCGCCGACCGGCTCCCCGCATACATGACACCGACCCGCCTCGCACTGGTCGACGAGATTCCCCTGACCGCGCACGGCAAGACGGACTTCGCCGCCCTGCCGGAGCCGGAGGCGGATGCGACCCACGACGGCGAACGTCCGCGCACGCCGCAGGAGGAGATCCTCTGCGCGCTCTTCGCGGAGTGTCTGGGCACCGGTCCGGTCAGCCGCGACGCCGACTTCTTCGCGCTCGGCGGTCACTCCCTGCTGGCCACCCGGATCGTCAACCGCATCCGCAACGCGTTCGGCGTCGAGATCCCGGTACGCGCCCTGTTCGAGGACCCCACCCCGGCCGGGCTCGCCACCCATCTCGACGGAGCCGCCCGCGGCCGGCCGACCCTGCGCGCCCGCACCGTCCGGCCCGCCGACCTCCCGCTGTCCTACGCGCAGAACCGGCTGTGGTTCCTCAACCGCATGCACCCGGCGGACCCCTCGTACAACCTCCCCATGGCGGTGACCCTGCGGGGGCACCTGGAGACAGAAGTGCTGCACCGTGCGCTCAGCGACGTCGTCGCCCGCCACGAGAGCCTGCGCACGGTCTTCCGTGAACCGGCCGACCGGTCCGGCACCCCGGTCCAGCGTGTCCTGCCCGTAGAGGGATTCAGCCCAGCCCTCACCGTCACGCCGTGCACCACGGAAGGAATCGCCGAGGCGCTGGCCGCAGCAGCCCGAAAGGGGTTCGACCTCACCGAGGACCTGCCGCTGCGCGCAGAACTGCTGCGGATCACTGAGGAGGAGCATGTCCTCCTCCTGACGCTGCACCACATCGTGGCCGACGCATGGTCCATGGGTCCGCTGGCACAGGACCTGGCCGCCGCCTATGCCGCCCGGAGCAGCGGTCGCGCCCCCGCGTGGACGCCGCTACCGGTGCAGTACGGCGACTACACGCTCTGGCAGCAGGACATCCTGGGCCTTCCCGAGGACCCCGACAGCCTCCACGCCCGCCAGCTCAGCCACTGGAAGGACGTCCTGGCGGGTGCGCCCTTCGAAGCGTCCCTTCCGACCGACCGGCCCCGCCCGGAGCACGCCTCCGGCAGCGGCGGCCGGATCACCCTGCCGCTCACGAAGGAGGACGGCCACCGGCTCGCCGCCCTGGCCCGACGCGAGGGCGCCAGCACCTTCATGGCCCTGCACGCCGTCCTCTGCGCGCTGCTGGACAGGCATGGAGCAGGCGATGACATCGTCATCGGCAGCCCCGTCGCCGGACGGTCCGACGAGGCCCTCGCCCCACTCGTGGGCTTCTTCGTCAACACCCTGACACTGCGCGTGCGTACCGACGGCAATCCGGACTTCCGCACCTTGCTGGCACGCACCCGCCAGACCGACCTGGCCGCGTACGCACACCAGGACCTGCCCTTCGAATCACTGGTGGAGCATCTGGCCCCGCCGCGCTCGCTCGCCCGGCATCCCCTCTTCCAGGTGATGCTCTCTCTCAACAACGCCGGGCAGCCCGTTCTCGACCTGCCGGGTCTCCACGCCATGGTGCGGGGAGTGGACACGACCGCGGCCAAGTTCGACCTGTCGTTCAACTTCTCGGAGCAGTCCGACGACGGACAGCTGACCGGGGAACTGGAGTACTCCAAGGACCTCTTCGACGCCGAGACGGCCGAGAGCATGGCGCACTCCTTCGTCGAGCTGGTCAGGCTCGTCGTCGCGGAGCCGGACGTGCCGCTCTCCCGCCATGACGCACTGACCGGCCAACGCGAGGGTCTACTCGCCCGCGGGCAGGGCCCCCGGCCGACTCCGCTCCACCCGACCGTGGTCGCCGGCTTCGAAACCACGGCCGCAGCGGCGCGCAGCAGCGACATCGCCGTACGCCACGGCACACACTCCCTGTCCTTCGCGGAACTGTCCCAGGACAGCGCACGGCTGGCCCACCTCCTACGGGCCCGTGGCGTCGGACCGGACCGGACGGTCGCTGTCCTGCTGCCGCGCTCGGCCGGATCCATCACCGCGATGCTCGCCGTGCTGGCCGCCGGCGGCGCCTACGCCCCGCTCGACGACGCCCTGCCCGCGGCGCGGATCCGCGCCGTGCTGGAGGACGCGGAACCCGTGGTGGTCCTAGCGACCACGACCACCAGGGACCGGATCCCCGACGGTCCCTGGCAGACGGTCCTGCTGGACGCCGCCGAAACCGAGTCCACCGTGGCCGCGCTGCCCGCCGACCCTCCACCGGCGGCGTCACCCGGCCCCAACGACACGGCATACGTCCTGCACACATCCGGCTCCACGGGACGCCCCAAGGGAGTTGCCGTCGAGCACCGGTCACTAACCCAGCTGTGGGAGCACCACCGCCGCGCCCTCTTCGCCCCGGCCCGCACCGCCGTCGGAGGACGCAGGCTGCGCGTTGCCCTCACCGCCTCGCTGTCCTTCGACGCCTCCTGGGACCCGGTCCTGTGGATGCTCGACGGAAACGAACTGCTGATCGTCGACAACGACACCCGCCGGGATCCTGCGGCCCTCGTCCGCCTGGTCCGCCAAGAAGCCATCGACGTACTGGAGACCACGCCCAGTCATGCTGCCGCGCTGCTGGACGCCGGACTCTGCGATCCCGTCGGCGGCCATCGGCCGTCCGTACTGGCTCTCGGCGGAGAAGCCGTCCCGCCCGGCCTGTGGCGGCGCCTTCGTGAAACGCCCGACCTGACCGTGTGGAACCTCTACGGCCCCACCGAGGCCACGGTGGACACTCTCTACGCGCCCCTCGACGGCACGGACACTCCTGTCCTGGGCCGGCCCGTCGCCGGAACTCGGGCCTACGTTCTCGACCGCTTCCTTCGCCCCGTCGCCCCCAACTCCACCGGAGAGTTGTTCCTCGCCGGTGCATCTCTGGCCCGCGGGTACGTCGGCAGGCCGGGCGAAACCGCCACCCGCTTCGTAGCGGACCCCTTCGGCCCGCCGGGCGAACGCATGTACCGCACCGGAGATCTCGTCCGTTGTGCTGCGGACGGCCGACTGGAGTTCCGCGGCCGAGCGGACCAGCAGATCAAGGTACGCGGCTACCGCGTGGAACCCGGAGAGATCGAGGCCGTGCTGGAACAGCAGCCCGGCCTCGCACAGGCCGCTGTCGTCGCCCGTTCGAGGACGCGAGCGGAGGGCAACGGAGCGGACCAGCTGATCGCCTATGTCGTGCCCGCACATCCATCGGCAACGGCCGACGCACCAGCTCTCGCGGACCGCGACGTTCTGCGAGCGGCCGTGGCGGCCGAGCTGCCCGGCTACATGGTTCCCGCGGCATTCGTCACCGTCGACGCGCTGCCACTCACAGTCAGTGGAAAGCTCGATGCCGGCGCTTTGCCGGATCCCGACGACGAACTCATGGCACGAGGAACCGGCCGCCCACCCGCCGGACCGCGCGAGGATCTGCTCTGCGACCTGTTCGCCGAGGCCCTCGGCCTCGACCACTGCTGGGCGGACGACGACTTCTTCGCCCTCGGCGGCCACTCGCTGCTGGCTGCCCGGCTGTTGGCACGCGTACGCGACTCCTCCGGCACCGAGCTGGGCATCCGCGCGCTGTTCGAGACACCCACACCCGCCGGGCTCGCCGCGGCCCTGACGGAAGTCGACACGCACCCGGAAAACGGCGACCGAGCCACCGCGGACCTCGCGTGCCTGCTTCCGCTGCGTACCACCGGCACTCTGCCGCCGCTGTTCTGTATCCACCCGGCCGGCGGCCTCGCCTGGTCCTACGCAGGTCTGTTGCAGCACGTCACCGACCGACCGGTCTACGGGTTGCAGACACCCAACCTCGACGGCACTCACCACCTCCCCGACAGCATCGAGGAGATGGCGGCCCACTACGTCGCGCAGCTCCGCACAGTCCAGCCGCACGGCCCCTACCACCTGCTCGGCTGGTCTTTCGGAGGCAACGTCGTCCAGGAGATCGCCGTCCAGCTCCAGGGCGCCGGCGAGGAAGTGGCTCTGCTGAGTGTCCTCGACGCCTTCCCCGTGGCTCCCGCCGACGGCCTGGAGGACGCCGGACGCGACACCGTCTTCCGCGCCCTGCTGACCGCGCTCGGCCTCGACCTGTCCGCATGGGACGACGATGCCCCGCTCGATGCGGCGGTCGTCCGCGACGCATTGCGGGACACCGGCAGTCCGCTGGGAGCGCTGGATCCCTCGACCATCGAGACCATGGTCGACAACTTCGCCCACCAGGCCCGCCTCATGCGTGCCTACACCCCGCGCGCCTTCAACGGCGACGTCCTGTTCTTCCGCGCCACGGAAGAGGATCCGGCGAACGGTCTGACGCCCTCCCTGTGGACTCTCTACATCCAGGGCGATCTCGAAGTCCACGACGTCCCCTGCGGCCACGCCCAGATGCTGCGCCCCGAATCCCGGGCACTCATCGGGCCCGTCCTCGAAGCTGCACTGCGCACGCACTGACCGCATACCTGACTGTCGGCCCCGATCGCGGGACCGACAGGCACAACCCGGGCGGAACACCCCAGCCCGGCCGACCACACCCCATCCCGCAGACGAAAGGCTCCTCACCATGACCAACCCCTTCGACGACCCCGCCGTGCAGCACCGCGTGCTGGTCAACGACGAAGGCCAGCACTCCCTGTGGCCCGAATTCGCCGACGTGCCGGCGGGCTGGCAGCCGGTCCACGGTCCCGCGTCCCGCCAGGAGTGCATCGCCTATGTCGACGCCAACTGGACCGACCTCACGCCGCGCAGCGCGCTGGCCAGCCGATGAGCCCGTCCCGAACGGATCTGCGGGGAGTACCACGCCAACCCCTGCCGCTCGCCGCGGTCGCACCGCCTGCCGCCACGCCCCCTGGCGGTGGGTACCCGATCGTGACCGAAGGGCTGACACGCAGTTTCGGGGACCGCCGGGCGCTCGCGGGGATCGACCTGCGGGCCCCGGCGGGCAGCGTGCTCGCGCTGCTGGGCCCGAACGGCGCCGGAAAGACCACGACGGTGCGCATCCTGACCACGTTGCTTCAGCCGGACGGCGGCCGGGCGACGGTCGCCGGACACGACGTCAGCGACGAGCCCCACGCAGTGCGCCAACGGATCGGGCTCTCCGGCCAGTACGCCGCCGTCGACGAACGCCTGACCGCGCGAGAAAACCTCTATCTCGTCGCCCGGCTGCACGGCATGAGCCGCAGGACCGCGCGGGCGCGGGTCACCGATCTCCTCGACAGGTTCACCCTCACCGAGGCTGCGGACCGTCCCAGCGGCGGCTTCTCCGGAGGTATGCGCCGCCGCCTGGACCTGGCAGGCGCGCTGACCACCCGGCCCGCGGTCGTCTTCCTCGATGAGCCCACGACGGGTCTCGATCCGCGCGGAAGAGCCGACACCTGGCAAGCGGTTCAGGATCTGGTGGCCGACGGCACCACCGTCCTGCTGACGACCCAGTACCTGGAGGAGGCCGACCAACTCGCGGACTCCGTTGCCGTGATCGACCACGGCCGTGTCATCGCCACCGGCACCGCTGCCCAATTGAAGGCGGCCGTCGGCGGAGAGCGCATCTCGCTGCGCGCCACGGCTCCCCACACCGTCTCAGCCATCGCCTCGGTACTGGCCGGAGTGGGCCCGCACCAGCCGAAGGCCGATGCACGCACCGGCCACGTGTCGGTCGCCACCGACAACGGTTCCACTGATCTCCAGCACGTTCTGGCCACTCTGGAAGCGGCAGGGCTCGCGGTGACGGACATCTCTCTGGCGCCCCCCACACTCGACGACGCGTTTCTCGCGCTCACCGGCCATCCACGTCGCGATCCTGGTGCTGGCGCAGGCCCTGCCGCGCCCGCACGTCGTGGAAGCCGCCGAAAAGGAGCCCACGCATGGCGACGGTGAACCTCAGTGCCCGGTGGCCGACGGGATCGATGCGCACCGTGCGCGACGGTGCGCTGATCGCCTGGCGCAATCTGGTGAACCTGCGCCGCACACCCGGCGCGGTGGTGGCGGCGCTGGTCCAGCCGCTCATGTTCGTCCTGCTCCTCGCCTACGTCTTCGGTGGAAGCCTGGGCGGTGACCAGTACCGTACGTTTCTGATGGGAGGCATCTTCGCGCAGGCCGTCACCTTCAACGCCTCCTTCACGGCGATCGGACTGGCCGCCGACATGGACAAGGGCATGGTGGACCGCTTCCGCGCACTGCCGACACCGCGCGGCTCCGTGATCCTCGGCCGCACCCTGTCCGACCTTTCCATGAGTGCCGTCACCCTCGCGGTGACGTCGCTGTGCGGAGTGTTGGTCGGCTGGCGCGTCGAAGGATCTGCGGCCGGCGCCCTGGCCGCATACGGGTTGGTCCTGCTCTTCGCTTTCGCCATGTCCTGGGTCGGGGCGACGGTGGGGTTGATGGCTCGGAGTGTCGAAGTCGCGCAGAGCGCCGGTCTGATCTGGCTCTTCCCTGTCACCTTCGTCTCTGGAGCCTTCGTCCCGGTCACGACGATGCCCGCTCCGCTGCGGCTCGTTGCCGAATGGAATCCGGTCTCCGCAGTAGCCACGGCGGCTCGCTCCTTGTTCGGTAACGAGGCCCCACGCGGCATCGGCGGGCCCAGTGGCTGGCCCGCTCAACATGCTGCTGTGTACGGGCTGTTGTGCTCATGTGCTGTGATCGCGATATTCATGCCACTTGCGGTCGGCCGGTACCGGCGCATCACCCGCGGTTGACGGCGGGGCCTGTGTGGACGCCGCACGATTCACCTTGTGTCACCGTGTTCGCTGAGCGTCATGATCCAACGGGCGTGGGGCTGAGAGGGGTCGTAGCGTCAGAGGTGTTGTTGCCTTCGGACATTGGAGTCCCTCATGCGCATCACACTTGCCAGAGGTGCGGTCATAGCCGCCCTCACCTGCGCCGCAGCGCTTCCCATGGTCGGCGCCGCACAGGCCGCGGTTCCCGCGCAGAGTTCGGTGCAGGCAGTCCGTACCCTGCCGGCGGACGACGGTCCCGGGTGGCACCACCACCACGGCGGATACTGGGGCCACGACCACTACTACGGTGGTGGTATCGGCCTCGGCCTCGGCCTCGGCTTGGGCCTGGGCGTCGGTCTCTGATTCGCCGGGAGCCGCAGCGAGCGGGAGCGAGCATGTCCAAGCAGCACGCGGGACATGCCAGCTCCTGCTCGTGTTGTTTCCGTCGCTCTACCAGGGGCCGATGGCGGCGCGTGTGACGAGGCCGAGGCCCACGATCGACACCAGCGCGGCAGTGCCGACGGGGCCGTAGCGAGCCAGCCGGCGTAGACGCTTCCACCGGGCGGGATCCGTTGCGCGCAGACCGTTCTCGATGCGGGCTCGTAGGCGTACCAGGAGGAGTCCGGCGAGGGTGAGTGTTCCGGCCATGCCGATGCCGTAGCCGACGACGAGGCTGATTCCGAAGGCGGTTCGGCCCAGTGCGGTGGCGCCCAGCAACACGACGAGCGCGGATGGGCTCGGTACAAGGCCGCCGGCGATGCCCATGCCGATGAGACCGCTGCGCTTCGTCCGCGGAACGTGGTGTGTGTGGCTGTGGGGGTGGTGGTGCTCCTTGGTGAGCAGCGCGACAGAACCGGGTGCCATTTCGTCCGGTTGAGCGTGATCGCGGTGAGGTGTGGGGAGACGCGGAAGGTGGTCGTGCGCCGCATGGCCGGCATCGCCGTGATGGTGCTCGTGGTGGTCATCGTGATGGTGATGGTGGTGGCCGTGGTGATGCGGGGGTGCGTCGCGGTTGAGGAGTGCGGAGCGCAGCAGCCACAGGCCGATGCCGGTGATCATGAGGCCGCTGATGACACCGAGCCAGGTGAGAACCGCTTCGCCGGCGAGATTCGTGGCGAGGGGGAGGGCCAGTCCCAGCGCGAGAACGCCTGCGGTGTGGGTGAAGGTCACGGTGGCACCGACAGTCAGAGCGTCTCGCGGAGTGCCTCGCTTACCTGCGAGGTAGGCCGCCATGAGCGTCTTGCCGTGTCCGGGCATGGCCGCATGGGAGGCGCCCAGGACGAGCGAGAGCAGCAGTGCCAGCAGCCCGACGGGAACGGTCAGTTCGCGCGCGCCCAGCAATGAGTCGAAGGTGTTCTGCACGGCGGACAGTGCTGTCGCGATCGGACCGGTCGAGGGCAGGACATCGCGCACCGAGGCCAGGTCCTGCGTGCGGCCGGGCTCGGCGCGCAGGTCGGCGGTGCGCTGGTTCAAGGGCGACGCCAGTGGGTCTTTGGGATAGTTCCGCAGTTCGTCGGTCGACGACTGAGCAGGCACATCGGAGGAGGCCAGGGCCAAGCCGTCGGCGCGGGCTGTGATCTCCTGCCACCCGACGCGTCGGGTGTCGTACGTGGTGCGCAGTCCGATGACGGCCGGAGAGTGCAGGTCTGCGGGCGCGGTCATATTGCACTCAAGGCGGCTGGTCGGAAGCCCGGCCTCTCCCGGACGGCGGCTGAAACGGCTGGACGAGAGGTGCCATTGAAGGCGGCTTGCGTCCACGGTGGTGAGGAGCTGGCGCTCCAGTGCACTGCACGCCTCGCCTGCGTAGTGCGTGCTCTCTTGGTCGCTGACGCGTCCGTCGTGGTCGGTGTCGATGTCCTGGAGTTCTTGGGCGGTGGAGATCTCCGCGCGGTCCACGACGATGCGGGCGTCGACGCCGTCCGGGTGCAGGACGAGTCCCGTGTGGTGATTGACGGTGAAGTTGCCCAGGGGGTGAGCTGTCGCGGGAGTTGCGGTGGCGATGGCGGCGGCACTGAGGCAGGTGACGGCTGCCAGCACAGCGGCAAGGGTGCGTGGGGCAGTCGGGTTCATCGGGGTCCGTCGATTCTGTCGAGCGCGGCGCGGGCCTCGGGGGCGTGCACGGGATGGAAGTGCGCGTCGATCGCGAGAGCTCGTCGGAGGTCGCCGCGTGCCTTGGCCGTGTGGCCGAGCGACTGATGGATCATCGCGCGGTGGAAGAGAAGGAGCGCGCTTCGTGTGCCCAGCGCCAGGGCGCGGTTGGCCTCGGCCAGGGCTTCCTGGTCCCGGCCCGCTCGGTGCAGTGCCCAGGCATAGGCATCGTGTACCGCGAGGAACGGGCGTGCTGCGATGGCCTGGTGGCCCATGCCGACGGCGGCTCGGGGATCTCCGTGATCGGCCTCGAAGAGGATCGCATCCGTGTCGGGCCGTGCCCCGGTCTCTTTGCGTACCGCATCCTGGGCGCGCAGGACGCGGTACTGGTCCTGGGCTTGATCCGGTCGGCCCAGGGACTGCTGGAGTTCGCCCAGCGCCAGCAGATAGTGGGGCAGTGGTGCGATGGCGATGGCCTCGGTGTAGTCCCGGACGGCGCGCGTGTGGTCTCCGAGCGCGGTGTACGCGCGGGCGCGCGCTTCCAGTAGCCCGCTGTCGTGCGGGGATTGTCCGAGCCCTCGCTGGGCTTCGCGCAAAGCGGTCCGAGCGTCGCCGGCGTCCGAGGCGAGCAGGGAGAGGTGCGTGAGGGCGAACGAGCGCTCGGCCGGGGAGGCCGCGGCGTCGAGAGAGCGATTCATCAGGGTGCGGGCTTTGCGGGTGTCGCCGCGCAGTTCCCACGTGTAGGAGGCCCTGGCCAGGGACGTGCTGTCCGGCCGGAGGTCGGTCATGCGCTGGACGGCGTCGAATGCCTCGTCGTACCGGCCGAGTTGGGTGTAGGCGTCGGCCAGGACGCCGTATGCCGGTGCGCTGTACGGATTTGTCGTGGTGGCCTGGAGCGACCAGGTCAGGGCCCGGGCGAAGTCGTGTCGGCCTGCGGCGAGGGCCGCCATGGCGGTCTCCGCGTGGTCGTTGCCGGCCGGTTGCACCTTCAGCGACCGGCGCAGCGCTCCCTCGGCCCTCGCGTAGGTAGCGGGGTCGGCGTTCTGCCGGGCCTGTTGCACGTATGCCATCCCGAGGGCCGACCAGGCGTCGGGATCGGTGGGGAGTTGGCGCACACGCTGCTGGAGGGCGGCCAGAGATCCACCGTGCGCGGGGCGGGCGGAAGTTGCGGTGTCGGGGGTGGCGGAGCCCAGCGGTGAGAGGCCCAGCGCCCCGGCGGTGAACAGGGCGACGCCCAAGGCGATGCAGACGGCCGCGCTGCGCAGGTGTCTGCGCCGGGCAGGCGTTCGGTGGGGATGGTCGCTGGCCACGAAGACCTCCGGGACAGAGCGTGGGCCCCCGGCGGGCCAGGCATCGTCGTCTGGCCCGCCGAAGATGGTGTGCGGTGGAAAGGATCAGGCGGTGGTGCGCTTGCGGCGCATCCGGAAGCCGCCGACGCCGAGCAGGAGTGCCCCCGCCGCGGTGACGGCCGATGTCTGTGCCGTCTTCAGCGACGACTGCTGGGCTCCGGGGCTCCCCGCGGCCGACTTGTTGACGCTCTTGGTGTTGGGCAGCGCCAGGTAGGGGAACGACGTACCGAAGGCGGTGTCGTTGGCGTTCACCTTGTCGCCGTCGGCCAGCGCGGGCACGAGCTTGCCGGTCTGCGCGGCGCCCTCGACGGCCTGGAGCGAGATGTCGATGACGTCGTCGCCCAGGCGGCGGCCGTTGGGGAAGCCGCCCAGGTCGCCGGCGAGCACGCCGAGCCGGTTGGGCTTGGCCGTGGGGGCCACGGCCATGTTCAGGCGCAGTTCCTCGGCGGGGACGATCCGGCGCTGGTCGGCGTCCTTGTTGAGGCGGTGGGCGTTGAGGTCGGCCTTGACGGGACCGCACGCCTTGCAGATCCCGGTCAGGAAGATCTCGGCGAGGTCGTTGCGCGGTGCGGCGGGCGCCGGTACCCCGTAGACCTTCTGGATCAGCTTGGGCAGGACCGGGTCGAGGACCTTGTCGACGACGGGCTTGACCGTGCGGTCCTGGTCGGGGGAGAGGGAGTTGAAGGCGTCCTTGTACTTGAGCGGGACGACGACCTCGTTGACCAGCGGGTTGCCGAGGCGGGACACCTGGCGCCAGCCGTCGTGGTGGCCGGAGCGGCTGTCGGACACCTGCGCGCCGCGGCGTTCAGTGGTCGACCACACGCCCACGACCGGGTTGCGGGAGCTGTTGCCGCGCAGCGCGAGGGCCTTCTTGGGGATCTGCAGCGCGACGGTGTTCACGTTGTACCCGGCCAGGGTGTCCTGGCCGCGTTCGCTCAGGTTTCCTCCGTACAGGAGGTCGAAGACGCGCAGGTCGGCGAAGAACGGGTCGTCGGCCTGCCCGGCGAACGCCTTCGCGCCGCCGTTCACCGGGCGCACGGCCTGCCCGCGCAGGGCCCCGTAGTCGGGCATGGAGGCGTTGCCGGTGCGGGAGGGCGCGACCGGCGCGTTGTGCAGCAGGGTGCGGGTGCGGTGGCGGCCGTCGGTGACGGTGAGGTCGTAGGTCTGCCGGAAGTTCAGGTCGGGGTCGGTCAGTGAGGTGACCTGCCCGGTGTTGTACAGGAACTGTCCGCCCGCGTCGCGCACCTGGTTGCGGAACTTCCAGGTGTAGGTCAGGTCCGGGCGCCCGTCACCGGTGTTGTCGATCTTGACGTGGTAGCGGGCGTCGTCCGCGAAGGCGTAGAAGTTCGGGCCGCCGTTGGGCTCCTCGAAAGGAATCCAGTTCGCGACCAGCGTGACCGTGTCACTGCGGTCGGGGCTGGTGAAGGCATAGACGTCGGTGTTGTCGGCCCGCGGATCGCCCGCGATCAGCGGTGCTTCGCGGTGGCTGGACGCGGCGCTGGGAGTCGGCGCGAGCGCAAGCCCGGCCAGACCGGCTGCCATTGCGCCGGAGCCCAGGACGACAAGCGCCTGGTCGACGACACGTCTGGCCGGCCTCTTGGTACGGGACATGGGCGAAAGTCCTTCCGTGGCAGGACACCCGCCCCCGTTACTCCGCGCGGAGCGAAAGGGCGGTGCGGCCTGGGGTGTGGACGCAGTGCGAGCCAGCCGACCGCCGATGGATCAAGGTGAGCCTGACGGTCAATCACCAGCTGGCACCAATGCGCGACATGAGAAATGCCTTAACGGAGAGAACCATGGATTCCGTGTCGCGTGTGACCGTTGCCTGTGCTGCGATTCTCGATCCCCCCTTCACGCGCTGCGGGAATCGCAGGTGAGGGACTCGCAAGTGAAATGTATGGGCTTTCATAATTCGTTCGGGGGCGCGAGCGAAGGTTACGCCGAAAGGGGGATGCGGGCCCATCGCACCAGGTGGTCTTGCGGGAAGGCTGCTGCGCGGCCTGTGAGCCGACGCTGATCAACTCGTCCTCTGGCCCGCGCTCTTCACTGGCAGTGTCCCGGACTCCCGGCAGTGAACCGTGTCTTCTCGGTGCAGAGAGAGTTTCCTGTACGCCACTCGAAGGGTTCTCTGGTGCGGGCCAATCCGCAATGGTGTCTGCTCCGAATTAATTTTGCCGCCGCATTTTCCTGATGGCGTTGACGCGGAATGTCTTTGAAGATCTGAGCTGTGGGCTTGCTGTATTAGTGCTGCCTCCGAACCCGGTTCGGCCTTGTCGAGCCGCGAGTGCGAGGGTGGGTGCATGACAGATGAACGTTTTGAAGTCACGCGCCAGATCGCCGCATCCCCGGCTGCGATCTTCGACGTCCTGTGTTCGCCGCAAGGTCATGTCCTCATCGACAGCTCGGGGATGCTCCAGTCCGCGGAGGGCGCACCGGTGACCGCGGTCGGGGACGAGTTCGTCGTCCACATGGACCGGGAGGCGTTGGGCGATCTGCCCATGGGCCGCTATGACGTGACAGTGATCATCACGCGCTACGAAGACGGGGCTCTCCTGGAGTGGACGATCTCCGGCACCATCCAGCCGCCGATCCGTCACCTCTACGGCTACCGCCTCGAACCCCACGGTTCCGGTACGGCCGTCACGTCGTACTACGACTGGAGCCAGATCGACGACAAGTACCGCCAGGCAGACATCTTTCCGGTGATCCCGGAAGCCGGCCTGCGAGCGACACTCGGCATCCTCGCGCGCACCGTCGAACAGGCTCCTACGGCTGCGACGGGCTGACGGCGACGGGCAGAGAGAGCGTCACCTTCCGGAGACGCCCGCCGTGCCTGGCCTTCAAGGCTCCACGGTGAGACACAGAAAGATCCGCGTGAGGGGGCGGGGCGGGCTTGGTCCGTGGCCTCGTCGAGGATCGACAGCAGCGGTGTCGTTCCGGCCGGGTGCACTTCGAGATCGTGTGCCGTGTTGACCAGCACGCGGCGGCCGCGGTAGGCGCGGGCCGCCGCGTCGGCGTCCCGTTCGTCGAAGGCGCCGTGGAAGTACAGCACGAGGCCGATGAGTTCTGTCTTCCAGGCTCCGGTGGGCCATCGCGCCAGGACGCCCTCGGCGGTCATGGGTGCGCGTGGGGGCAGGCAGGTCGGGAGTGCGGCCTGTCATGGCGTTCTCCTTTGCTGACTTCCGGCCTTCAGGTCACTGCCCTGGGTCGGGCGAGGGGGTGTGGTGCGAGCGGGGCTGGTCGAGGCGCGCGTAGACGACGGTGTTGTCGGCGTAGTGATGGTCGCGGTAGTCGCCGGCGCAGGTGATGAGGCGCAGTTCAGCGTGGTCGGTGTTGCGGTAGACATCCAGTGAGGGGAACCGGTTCTTGGCGTATTGCGCGGTGCGGGTGACGGTGAACCGAGCGGTGCTGCCGTCCTCGCGCTCTACGTAGACGTGTTCCCCGGTGTGCAGACGAGCGAGGTCGAAGAACACCGAGCGCTTCTGGTTCCAGGTGACGTGTCCTGCCAGAACGGCCGGCCCTTTGGCGCCGGGCGTGGGACCGGGGGTGAACCATCCCGCGCGGTCCGGGTTCTTCGGGGTCTGCATGGCCCGGTTCTTGTCGAGACCGAGCCGCTCCAGGGACGTCTTCACGCCGATAGTGGGGATGGAGAGCCGGGTCGGAGGTGATGAGGCCATCACTGCGGCCGCGGCCGAGGGGGCCGGCGTCTCGTCGGGCACTGCGGTGGCGGGAGTCGACGGTGTGGCGACGGGTACGCGGTGGCGCGCTGCGGTGGGCGGGGCCGGTGTCTGTCGCAGGAGGCCGATGGTGAGAGCGGTGATGCCTGCGATGAGGAGGGCCACGGCCGCGGTGGCCGACAGCGCCTGCTGTCGACCACCGCGGCGCCACCATGCGACATGTGGTGTGTCACGCGATTCCATGACAGTCCGTCAGCTGTTGCTGTCGGCGGGCTGGTGCTTGCGGCGCCGCACGAAGAACACGCCGGCACCGGCCAGTGCCGCGGCGCTGCCACCGGCGATCAGGCCAGGAGCCTCGACTCCTGCTGTGCTGCCGGAGCCCGTCTCCACGCCGCCGACCGGCATCGACCCGACAGCCGCGCCCTGGAGCATGCCGCAGTCGGCGGGGGCGGTGGCTTCCTGCGGGAGCTTGGGGTCGAGTTCGCTCTTGCCCTTGCCGAAGTCGTACTTGCCGTTGCTGTTGGGGTCGATTCCGTGCTGGACCACGTGCAGATCCTTGATGTGGTCGGCGACCTTCTGGGAGACGGTGATGGTGCGTTCGTAGGAGAGGTGGCCGTTCTTGTCGGCGGTCGGCATGCGGTCCACGGCCAGGCCGCTGCCCTTCGACGTGTCTCCCTTGGTGGTGAGGGAGATGTTGATGTCACCGTAGGAGGGAAGGCCCTCGGCGGTGGTGATGATGCCGTCCTTGTTCTTGTCCGCGGAGGCCTCAGGGCAGTGGAAGTCGTGCCCGGTGGTCGAGCCGTGGATGTGCTGGGCGTGCGGCTGGCCCGGAACGAGACCCGATGCCTCGATCTTCACTGTGAGCTTCGTGCCGTCCAGCATGAGCATTGCGGTGCCCTTGGAGCCGGAGTTGTTCAGCGGCGCCAGGTCGACCTGGTAACTGTCTCCGGACGTGGCCGTCGCGTGACCCTCGTGCGCGACGGCCGGGACGGCGCAGAGCGCCAGTGCCGCCGGGACAGCGGCTAGGGTAGTCAGTCGTGCGGTGTGACGGGCTATCACAGCAAGCCTCTTTCCTCCGCCGCCTCGCTGTTCGCCGCGAGCGGCACGGGACTCTCGAACTTCTGACGCCCTTATTCCGGAGACCTCGCACCGAGCGGATTGGTTGCATCGCGTCGTTTACGCTTCGGCTTGAAGGCGAATGTCAACACGCTAAGGTCGCGCGCTCTGGCGTGAAACCTGCCGCGTCCGGTGCGGGCGCTCGATCCGGACCTGTTGCGAAGACACGGATTCCACAGGGAGAGCTTGCGTTTGGTGTGGTCGTGGATGCGCAGCAGGCAGGAACCGACACAGGAGCGGGGCATGGTCCAACAGACGAACCGTTGTCACTGTCGGGACGAGCAGGGAACGCCGGTGGCGCGGGCCTTTTCCTCTCAGGAGCACAGCACTCCCGGGGCGGCTCGTCGTGCGGCGACCCGGTTTCTCGACCATGCCAGGTCCGAGCACGGCTGCGAGATCGACCGATCCACGGATGAGCTGTGTGAGCTGACGGTGAGCGAGCTGGTCACCAACGCAGCCAAGTACGCACCGGGGCCGTACCTGATGGAGCTCGCACTGACCCCCGTCGAACTGCGCATCACCGTGTGGGACAGCAGCACAGATCTGTCGGTGGCGTCGATGCCCGACCCGGACCGGGCCGGGCAGCACGGGCTTGAGATCGTCGAAGCCGTCAGCCGGCATGTGGACGTACGCCCGGATCCTGTCGGCAAGCGCATCACAGCCGCCCTCCCGCTCCACGCCTCCGACGACTGAGAACCGCCTGGCGAAGCAACGCAGAAGAGATCGACCTCATCATCGGCCCTCGCGCCCTCAAGATCCACACGTACCGGGCCGGCGAACATGTAGCAGGACCTCGGCCTGTTTCGTACGCGGTGGAACCATTGCTTGCCACACCGCGCTGTTGCAGCGGGCCACGTATTGTTCCAGAGCGGTCAGTGCGTTCATCCGGCGCGCCTGCCCGGCGCCGGGGACGGCCAGGCTCACCCATTGGGTGGAGCTCCGCCGGCATCGATCCGCACGCTTTGACCGGTCACAGCAGTGTGGCGCCCCGCCTGCGGGGCGCCACACTGCTCGTGCCTCTCTCAGGAGGCCGTGTTCGTGATCCGGTTCAGGAGTGCGAACCGGTGGTGTTGCCGGTGGCTCCGGTGGGGCCGGCCTGCTTGGTGGTGGTCTTGAAGTACGCCTTGCCGTCGGGAGTGAAGCCGCTGACCGTCTCCATCGTCATGCCGCCGTTGACGTTGGCGGAGTTCTGCGCCTTCTTGTAGGCGGGGCCGTCGTCGGCGGAGGCGAGGCCGGCGGCGCCGATGACCAGGGGGGTGACGAGGGCGCCGACAGCGAGGTACTGGGCAAGCTTGCGCATGGATGCGGTCCTTTCGAGATCGCCCGGCCGCAGGGCCCGCGGACACAGGACCACGGGCAGGCGGAGCGGGCCGGAAGCCCCGCCTGCTTCGACGCTGGGCCCGGATCACCGCATCCGCATGTTGATCAAAGCCGAACGCGGTGATCCGTGGCGGCGCCTGACGCGGAGCTTTCCCTTTCCGTGGCTGGCAGCAGTGGGAAGGACGTGGTCCGGACGGGTGAACTCGGGCCGTGCAGCCAATCCAGCTCCCTGGGACGTTCCGGATGGCCAGTGAGAAGCGAACCGCTTCTCGTCCTTGCCCCAAGGGGTGGGGACCGTGCGGATGAGTGTGGAGCGTTTCATGTCTCGTGTGCTGAAGAGCGCGGCGATCGTGGTGGCCATCGGCGGTTCGGTCCTGGCCGGTGCGGGCGCGGCGGCCGCGGACGCCGGAGCTCAGGGCGCCGCTGTGGGCTCGCCCGGCGTGCTGTCCGGCAACGTCGTCCAGGTGCCGGTCCATGTCCCGGTCAACGCCTGCGGCAACACCGTCAACGTCATCGGCCTGCTCAACCCGGCCTTCGGCAACAGCTGCGCCAACGACTCGGGCAACTGGGGCGGGCACGCCTGGGACGAGGGCCACATGGGCCACCACGGCTCGATGAACCACGACGGCGACATGGGCATGTGGAAGTAGTCCACCGCCCGTAGGTACTGAGGCAGGCCCACCCGCGGCCTGCCGTCGCAACACGTATCCCTGGCGCCGCAGGAGCACTCGGCGCCAGGGATACGGTGCGCAAGAACGCCGCGCGATGCGCCCTGTGCCGCCGAGGGCGCGCTGTTCACACGGATGTCAGGACGTCGGCGAGTCGCCGCCCGGAGATGCCGCGAACGTGCAGGGCTCGATGGTCTCTGTGCAGGCCACGGCAGCGGCGGCAGGAACGGTCTGCAGGAGCAGAGTGGTCCAGGTGACACCCGGAGTGCAGGCGGGGGCGAACAAGAGGGCGCCGATCGTGCCGATGAGCGCAGCCAGTACGGCGGCCCCCATCGTCCACAGCACCGAGATGCGCGGCCTGCCCGTATTGATCAGCCGACCCAGGGTGGCCATCACGACGCCAACCGGCAGGCAGAGCAGCGCATTCAGCACACTCACCCCGCAGTTCCCATCTCAATGCGAAATGGGGAAGGTGGGTGAGGCGGCCGCACGCCTGCGCTTTGGAATCGCTGACCACCTCACCCGGACACAACCTCCGGGAGACCATCGCTCAAGTCCTCCCGGACGCCTCCTGTCCGTGCTGTCCCGTACCCCGGGTGACAGTGGGACAGGGGAGCAGATTTCCCGTCTTCCCTCTGCTCGGTTGTGTCAGTCCGTGGTCCGTCAGCTCTTGGGCATGAGGACGGAGTCGATGATGTAGACGTTGGCGTTGGCGGTCTTGACGTTGCCGCACACCACGTTGGCGGAGTCGTTGACCTTGTAGGACTCGCCCGAGCCCGACGTCATCAGCTTCGACTTCTCCAGCGTGTCGAAGGAGCCGTTCTCCAGGTCCTTCGGCGCAAGCTTCTGGCCCACGACGTGGTAGGTCAGGATCTTGGTGAGCTGAGCCTTGTCGTTGAGGACCTTGTCCAGGTCGGCCTTCGGAATCTTCGCGAAGGCGTCGTTGGTCGGCGCGAACACCGTGACGTTCTGCGCGTTGTTCAGCGTGTCGACCAGACCGGCCTTCTTCACGGCAGTGACCAGAGTGGACAGCGCCGGGTTGTTCGAGGCGGCGGTCGCGACCGGGTCCTTGGCCATCCCGTCGAAGGAACCCGCACCGTCCTTCGGCACCGACGCGCAAGCCGAACCGAAGGGCTTGTCGGAATCCGTCATGTCGTCGGAGGGGCTGGCCATGTCCGAGCCCTTCGAGGCGGCAGCCGAAGAACTGTCGGACGCCTTGTCCTTGGAGTCGCTGTCGGAGCACGCCGTCAGGGCCAGCGGCAACATCGCGGCGGCGGCAACGACAACAGCAACACGACGGACTCGAGTCTGCATGACAATCCCTCAACGATCAGATCCGTGAAGGCCATCCGCCTCCATCGAACGGAATCCGGAGCGGCGGCCGCAGCGGATTGGTGGATTCCCGAAAGAGTGGGACGCCCGCGCATTCCGCACGGTCGAGTCCCAGGTCAGACGCCATGGCGCGGCAAGAAGAGATGCCTTGACCGTGAAGATGCGAGCTCCTGCAACAGGCCAACGTGTGTCGAGGGGAGCACCACGACCGTGGTGCTCCCCTCGACACACGCGCAGCAGGGCCAGGCCGCCCTGCCACCTGTCAGGAGGGCAGGGCCATCGTCGCCAGGGGCGAACTGGTGGGCTGTTGTGACCCGCCGGCCGGTTCCAGCGTGATACCGATGCCCGTGGCCTCGCCCACGCGGCCGTCCATGAGCACGCTCTGGTCGACCCGGGAGGCGTCCATCAGGCCTGCCGAGCGCATGTGGCCGTCGTCGGCGAACCACAGCTGGTACACCTTGCCCTTCGGAGGGGCTGCCATACGGGAGGCAATGAACACGGCCCTGCCGCTGCCCCGCGAGACAACCACGGAACCACGCGCCCCTCCCTCCAGGGGCGCGGCGGCCACCTTGGCGTCCGGCGCGGCGAGAACTGCGGCGATCCGGTCGGATTGTTCCCGCACGGCCTCGGCCCGGTGACGCGCGTCGTCGGCTTGGCCGTGCTGCCACACGGTGGTTCCGCCGAGAGCGGCGATCCCGGCCGCGCAGGCAGCCAAGACCCACCGCAGCGCCATTCCGTGGCGTGTCCTCGCCCCGCTGGACGCCTTGGCTGGCGGAGCGGGATGCTCCTGTCGCACCTCACTGATCTGCCGCAACACCTGCGACTTCAGATGGTCGGGAGGGCGGATCGTGGTCGCCAGGGCGAGTCGTCCGGCGGTGGCGGTGAACTCCTGTACCTCCAGCGCGCACGACTCGCACCGGGCCATGTGCGTCTCGAACAGGGCGCGTTCGGCGTCGTCGAGCGCGTCGAGTGCGTACGCGCCTGTCAGCGTGTGCACATCGCCTGTGTCCACGGTCATGCCGTCACCCCCAAGCAGTCACGGAGCCGGATGAGCCCGTCCCGCAGCCGCGTCTTGATCGTGCCCAAAGGCGCCGACAGTTCTTCAGCGACCTCTTTATAGGTCAGGCCCTGGTAGTACGCCAGCGTGACCGACTGACGCTGGATCTCACTGAGCGAACGCAGGCACCGGCGCAGTTCTTCCCGCTCTTCCCGGGCCTGCACCTGCTCAGAGACCTCGTCGAACTCCGGAGCCCGGTCCAGCAGCGCGGCCCGGTGGTCGCGAGCAGCCGCAGACTCCACGGAGCGGATGCGGTCGACGCTGCGCCGGTGGGCCAGAGTGAGCAACCAGTTGAGCACCGACCCGCGCTCCGCTCGGTAACGGCCGGCCGTGCGCCATGCCTCCACCCACACCTCCTGGGCGACTTCCTCGGCCTGGGCGTGGTCGCGCAACACCTTGAGGATCAGCCCGAAAACGGCATTGCAGCCCGCGTCGTAGACGGCGGCGAACGCCTCCTGGTCTCCCGCACCGACCTGCCTGACGAGCGCGGGCAGATCAGGGCCATGGGCTGGATTGGGGCCGATCGAGATGGGTTGCGTCATACGCCGCCTTCCGGATACCGCTGGAACGCGGTGTGAACTGGGGGACCACACCAGTAACTCATGTGCGCCCCGACCACCCACCGTGAGGATCATGTTCGTCGCTTCCTGGCCGTTTCCTTCCCTCTATCTAGTCGACGGTGACGACGACCGAGTGCCAGCCGGAAGCGCCGTCGGGGATTGTCGGGGTGCGCTTCTGTGTCTGGGTCTCGCCGGTGCGGTCGGTGGCGCGGACGGTGAGGGTGTGGCCGCCCTTTGTGGCGGGCCACTCGTACGACCACTGGCGCCAGGTGTCGCGGGTGTCCTCGGTGGCGAGCCGGGCCATCTCCCACGGTCCGTCGTCGACGCGTACCTCGACCTTGTCGATTCCGCGGTGCTGGGCCCATGCGACGCCCGCGACCATGACCGTGCCGGTCTTCGGGCGGCCGAACGGCTTGGGTGTGTCGATGCGCGACTCGGTCTTGATCGGCGCCTTCTGCGCCCAGTCCCGCTTGACCCAGTACGAGTCGTAGGCGTCGAACGTGGTCAGCTCGATGTCCTGGATCCACTTGCAGGCCGACACATAGCCGTACAGCCCCGGGACGAGCATGCGGACCGGGAAGCCGTGCTCGAAGGGCAGCGGCTGTCCGTTCATGCCGAGGGCGAGCATCGCGTCGCGGCCGTCCATCACGTCCTCGACCGGGCTGCCGATGGTCATGCCGTCCACCGAGCGCGCCACCAGCTGGTCGGCGGGTCCGCCCTTCGACGGGGGCCGCACGCCGCATTCCTTGAGCAGGTCGGCCAGGCGGACGCCGATCCAGCGGGCGTTGCCCACGTAGGGGCCGCCGACCTCGTTCGAGACGCAGGTGAGGGTGATGTTCCGTTCGATGAGCGGCATCTTCAGCAAGTCGTCGAAGGACAGGGTGCGTTCACGCTGCACGCCCTTGCCGTGGATGCGCAGTTTCCAGGATGTGGCGTCGACCTTGGGCACCACGAGGGCGGTGTCGACGCGGTAGAAGTCATCGTTGGGCGTCATGAACGGGCTGATGCCCTTGATCCGCAGTGCGGCCCCCTTGGGTACGGCCGCCGCTTTCGACGACGGGGCGGGGAGCACGATGTCCTTGCGGGAGGCGACGGCGTTCTGGCCCTGGGATCCGTTGAGGGCACGCCCCGCGAGACCGGCGCCGGTGGAGGCGGCGGCCGCCGCGGTGGCCGCGAGGATGAAGCCGCGCCGGTCCCACCCGGAGCCTTCCCCGTCGTCGCCGGGCTGTGCGGGGGTCGCCCCGCCCTCGGCCTGGTCGGTGTCGTGCTCCGCGCTGGCCGCGGCCGACTCGTGCACCGTACGGCGGGGCTGCCCCAGCCGTCCGATCAGCCAGTACAGCAGGCAGGCACCGACCACGGCACCCACCACGGAGGGCAGCGCGTCGGTGGCGCTGGTCGAGTCGGGCCTGCTGGTGGCGGCCAGCGCCCCGACCACGCCGAAGGCGAGCACACCGAGCGATCCGATCAGTCGCCACCGCGTCGCGAACGCCCCCAGGACCAGGGCGAGGACGGTCAGCACGGCGAGAATGCCGAGCTGCAGAACGAGCTTGTCGTTGGTGCCGAACTGCCGGATCGCCCAGTCCTTCACGCCGGGCGGGGTGCGGTCGATCGCCGCCCCGCCGACCGCGATGACCGGTCCGGATTCGGGGCGCACGGCAGCGGAGACCAGTTCCGCGATCGCGATGGCCGCGTACCCGGCGAGCAGGCCGCTCAGGGAACCGAGCGACAAGCGTTTGATGCCGCGCAGCGGCTTGGGTCGTACATCGTGGTCCATGACCGGAATCCGTCCTGGAAGCGCGCTTGGATTGGTCCTTCACACCATCGAAGTGGCGAGCGCTGGCTGTTCCACAGGAGTAGCAATCGGTGACCGGCCACCGGCGACGACAGCCCCAGCGGAAACGACTCTTCCCCCGAAAGGTGCAAAACGAAGGCGGGGCAGGCATCGGAAGAATCCGGAGGTGCGGCGGTGGGATGACGCGGGGATGCTTACTGCCCTGATCTGCCGGGTGGGCCGGTGGCTGCGCGAAGTCGTCGCCCTGGTGAGGCGCCTCGGCTGTTCGTGGAGATCATAATGACCGATCGCGCGGCCCTGCGTGTTCCCGGTAAGCACCCGGTACCGCGCACCCACAGACCCGGCTTCGAGCGCAGTATCCACACGCCAGGGCAGCTGGCTGCCCTGGCCTCGTGGATACGTTGAGTGCGCGTGCTGCCGGGGCTGGTGCGGGTGGGGGGCAGGGATTGGTTGCTGGCTCTGACTGCGTCAGACCTTCTCGGGCAAGATTCGAGTGTGGTCCGCGGTGAGCATGGAGATGTCTTCGACATCGGACGTCAGGATCGTGACGCGGCCAGGCTGCGCGAGCGCGGTGGCGCAGAGCGTGGCGTCGATGGCGTACTTGTGGCCGTGCAGTCCAGCTGAGCGCAGCAGGGTCGTCGCCGTCTGGGCGGTGGCCTGGGTGACGGGCTCGACCCGCAGTCGGGACAGTGTCCATTTCAGCGCCGCGTCATTGATCCTGGGGTGGATCACCTTGACCAGCACTGCAGCCGAGGTGACGATGGGCCAGTCGGCATCGCGGGCGGCGGTGAGCCACTCCTGGACTTCGCGGTCACGCTGGACGGCCTTGGCCAGGCCCTCACTGTCCAGGATCAGAGCGCCGCTCACACGGCAGCACCGGCAACGGAGGAGGGGGTGCCGGTGAGCTTGGTTCGCTTGGCGTCCACAGCCTGCGGATCGGCGGGACCGTTGACGCGCTCGAAGTCGGCGATCAGCTCGTCCACGCTGTCGCGCTCGATCTGCCGCTGCGCAGCCTTCTTCAGGTAGGCGGACACGCCCCGCTTGCCGACCCGTTAAAAGGATCACCCGGTGGGTCGTGCGTCAAGAGATCGCACGTAGTGCCCGTAACGCACATCGAACCTGGCCCGAACCACTGTCGGTGTGGCGCTGACCTGTGACTTTCTTTCACATGTTTTTGATTCACATGTTTCGCGATGACGCATCACGTGGAGTGCGTCGCGATCCTGGAGCCCGCCGCCAAGGGTTCCTGACCTGCGGAGACCTTCCCCAGGTCTGCCCCCGATCTCTGTCGGGGCCAGACCTGGGTCCGCCTACGGGTGTGCCTTCTCGTACAGGGCCCGGGTGACGGCCAGCCATGTCTCCTTCGGCAGGGGCGGAATCCGGTCCTCCTTCGCGTCGATCAGGAGTTCCTGCAGGATCTGGTGGTCGGCCGGGTCGTCGGACGAGGCGATCGAGCTGAGGTATTTGGTGAGCCCGGGGCCGTGGTGCTTCGTCGTCCGGGGTTCGACGAGCCAGCCGAAGAACCAGCGGATCATGCGGGCGGTGCGTTGGGCGTGGAGGTCGGTCAGGTAGAGGTCCAGGGGGTCGGGGGACGCCGTGATCCGGAAGTCGGCCGTCAGGAGGGTCGCGAGGAGGTCGCGGGCCGACTCGTCCGCCTGGACAGCGGGTGGGAGGTACTCCAGGACGATGTTCTGGGCGGCGTAGTGCAGGGGCTGGCGGAGGACCGACAGGAGGTCCTTGTGGTGGGCCTGGGCCAGGCGCTCCTCGGTCTTGTGCAGGAGGTCGGCCGCGGGTTCCGCCCGGTTCGTCGCGTGGGTCAGGTCGTCGGCCAGCATCAGGATCTGGGACCACTCCATGCGGGCCCGGCGCCCCCGGTGCGCCCAGAGCTTCGAGCGCGGCGACCTTCCCGCGACCGGCTGGTCGAAGAGGTCCGGCAGGGCGTCGTCGTTCAGGGTGCGTCGGCGATCTGGCGTCAGCCGGTCGGTGATCGCTCCCATCGCCGGGGCCGTCGCGGAACTCGTGGCGGCGCTCGTGACGGGGGGCGTCGGATGGTGGGTGGCGAGGGGTGCGTCCGTCCGCGCGGGGAAACCGGAGGGCGGGGGCGGCGGTGGCCCGTACTGAGGCACGTACTGAGGCGTGTACTGAGGCGGGGTGCTCGGCGGCTCCGGGTAGCTCTGGTGAGCCCTCTGCCCCGACCGTTCGGACTGCCCGTGCTGCTCCGGCTGCCTGGGATCCCGGGCCTGTCCGGACGGGTTTGTCGCGTGTGCCGTCGCAGGCATTGATTCCGGCGGCAGGGGCTCCGCGATGGCGCGCTGAGCCTCCGTCCCTTCGAGTGGGTCCTGCGCCTCCTCCGTGGGACTCCCCGTCTGCTGTGGCTCCGTCGTCGGGTGGCGGGAGGGTGAGGGAGAGGGCAACTCCGTTGATTCGAGCTGCTGTTGGCGCCACTCTGGTGGCGGCGTCAGGATCGAGTCGGAGGCCGGAGTGTCCCGGGTCGGCTGATGGGTCGGCAACTCTTCCTGTGCGTGCGGCTGTTGCGGCAGTGCGGGCTGCTTTTCCACTTCCAGGGGCAGGGGTTGGGAGATCACCGGGACGGAGCCTGTGTCCGTAGTTACCGGTGACTCGTAGCGGGCGGGCCACACCTCGCGGAGCCGGGTGTGGAAACGCCGGACCTCCGGATCGGCCGCGTTCGGGTCGGTGTCCAGCAGGCGTTGGTACTTGCCGAGGGACCAGTCCAGGTAGTGGTCCACGAGGGTGGCGGCGAGTTCGGCGGCCGGGTCCGTGCCGGGGTCCAGCAGGTCGATCCGGCGCAGGCGGCTGTCCTCCGCGGGGGAGACGCGCCAGGCCGGCACGAACACCACCCGGTACGCCTGGTCGTCCATCGTGTCGAAGGTGGCGAACTGCCAGCTTCCCGAGCCCCGGTCCAGCGAGGAGCCGAAGATCCACCACAGGCCCCACAGCACCAGGAGTGCCGGTTCCGGCGACTCGCGTCCGGGAGGGACCGGCCGGTGCCCCGGGGCCTGGGCAGCCCGCGCCGTGGCCAAGGAGTCGTCCAGTTCGCCCACGAGAGCCGACAGCCGGGCTCCCGGAGTGCGCAGGAACTGAGCCACCAGACAGATGAGCGGGCGCCGGACCAGCCGGACGTTCTCCCACATGCGGTGCCGCATGTGATTGGCCAGGGCCTTGAGCCGGTCGCGCGGCATCGGCTCGATCGGCCCCGTCACCCGGTCGGCCCAGCCCTCCTCCGCCCAGGCAACGGCGCCCAGACTGACGCAGTAGAGGGGGAGCAGGATGCGCGCCGGGCCCAGGAGGGCGTGGCAGACCGTGCTGTCGCGCTTCTGGGCGTCGGAGCCGGGGGTGCGGCGGACGAGCAGGACGCGGTCGCCGGGGATGATGTGCCGGACCAGGCTGGGGCGCTGCACGTCACCCATCACGCGGAGCACCGGGCCGAGCCGGTCGGCCAGTTCGCGGGCCTCGGGCTCGGGGCAGGAGTGGGCGACCGCGGCGATGCCCGCGCCCCGGTGGCCGACGTTGCCGGCCCAGCGGAACACGACCTGGTGCACCGGGTCGTCGGGTGCGACCGCGTCTCCCGGCCGGCCGGGCGGTGTCCGTGTCACAAGCCCACCGCCGCCGGCCGGTCCTCGGTGCCGCCGTCGATCAGCCCGCACATCGCGAGCACGGAGACCAGCGGCTCCAGCACCCGCAACGGCCGGGTGCCGTGCGGGAATCTGCCCTCGTGGTCGTGGCTGCCGGTGGCCGAGGCGAAGTGCAGGGTGCAGCGCAGCACGCTGTCGAAGGGGCCGACCCACGCCTGCCCGGTGTGATGACGCAGGAACGCGTACGCGTCGCGGCTCTCCTCCGCGAACCGCTCGGCCATCCGCTGTTCCGGCGGGGGTTCGTCCAGCCAGCGGTCCACGGGCGGTTCGAACCGCACCAGATCGCTCTTGTTGATCACCACCGCCGCCGCCACCCCGAGATACTGCCCGCCCGCGCGCGGCAGCCGGTCCAGCACGGTCTGGAACGCCGGATCGCCGCCCCGGGTGTACCCCAGGTCGCCGCGCAGCGGGTCCAGATACGGCATGGGCAGCGCCCGCAGCGGATCCACCACGAAGATCAGCGCGTCCACCCCCACCATGAACCGGGTCAGCGCGTCGGTGCGGCGCAGGTCCTCACCGGCCAGGTCGAAGAACGCCACCGGCCGGGCCGGCCCGTCCGGCCGGCTCAGCAGCAGCGCGTCCACGAACGCGGCGAACCCGCCGGCGCTGCGGGTGTGCTCCAGCATCGTCCCGGACCGCAGCCGCTCCACCCGCTCGGTCATGAACGTCTGGTGGTCCTGCGGGTTCACGGACTGCATCTGCAGCCCGTACCGCTTCAGACCGCCGTCGGCGATCTCGGCGATCATCTGGGTGAGCAGATGTGTCTTGCCGGTGGCCGAGTCCCCGACCATCGCCACGGTCAGCGGGCTGCCGTTGGTCAGATAGGGCACCGGGATGTAGTGGGTCTGCCCGCTCTCGGAGTTGCCGCACCGCTGATAGGCGGAGCGGAGGGTGTCGGCGAGACGCAGCGGACTGATCTGCCGGTCCACGTGCAGCTCCTCGAACAGCTGCTTGTCGTTGCGGACGAACAGCTGCTGCTCGTCGTAGGAGATGATCTCCAGGCAGTACGGGCAGAGGATCTCCTGGGCCGTGGCGCCCGGCGGCATCGGAACGGTCATCGGCGGGTGTCTCCTTCGGACCGGCTTCCGCCGGGCTCGTTCGTGCCGGAGGTGCGGCCTCCGCTGATCCAGGTGCGCAGCCGGCTGCGCTCGCGGGCCGGATACTCGTAGCCGGTGAACTGGGCCGGCGGCGCCTCCCCGTACCGGGACCCGTCCGCGCCGAACCCGCCGGGGTCCCCGGCGCGTTCCTGCCCCGGGACGGACGGGGTGTGCGCCGGGGGCGGCGGGGCGAGGGAGGCGTGCTTGCGGCGCCGGATCTCCTCGAACTCCCGCCGGTGGCGCTCCAGCGGGTCCGGCAGCAGCACGCTTGCCGCCTCGGCGGCGACCTCCGGCGCCAGGGTGCGCAGCAGCGCGTCCGGCGTCGGCCGGTCCTGCGCGCGCCGGGCGAACACCTGGCCGAGCGTCTCCTGCACGGACCGCTGCGCCGCCAGGTCGGCGGGCGGCCCGTCCGCGCTCCCCGGCCGACCGGTCACCAGGTGGTACATCACCTGCGCCACGCTCCACAGCGCGTCCCGTGCCTCCGTCGTGCCCGTCCCGGCCCGCTGCTCGGGCGAGGAGTACGGCGGTATGCCGTACGGCACCCGGGGACGCCCGGTGCGCACCACCGAGCCCAGGTCCCACACCTGCACGCCCTGCGCGTCCCGGCGGACGGCGCCGGGCACGATGCCCCGGTGCACCAGGCCGACCGCCTCCATCAGCCGTACCGCCAGCACCAGATCGCGTTCCACGGCCCGCTGTTCGCCCATCGAGACCCGCTCGGTGGGCCCGGACAGCGGGCGTCCGCGCGGCACGGCGTACAGCACGAACGGCGCCGGGGTGTTCACGTCGTAGCCGACCGGCGTCGGGAAGAGACCGCCGAAGCGGGTGCCCGCGTACGCCCGGTGCAGTGCCAGCGCGGCGGTGATCTCCGCATGGAGCAGGGTGTACGCCTCCCGGTCCGCGCCCGCCTCCTGCGGCAGCCGGACCTGGAAGCCCCGCCAGCCGTCCTCGAATTGGACCGGCCGGGCCAGCGCGGGCGGCCGGACCAGACGCGGCCGGTCCGGCCCGAACCTGGCCCGCACCCGGTGCGTGGCGCCCTGCGGGGAGACGAAGGACAACTCCACGGCCGGCTCCCCGGGCGTGACCGGTCCGGTGCGGGCCTCGCGGCCGGTGTGCTCGCTGGGCCGCGCCCGCTCCGCGCGGTCGCCCTCCGGGTCGTGGACGGACTCCTGACGGGCGGTCGGCCGGGGGCCGGCCGCCGCGTACGGCTCCGGCGCCGGACCGAACCGGTCCGGGTGCGGTGCGGGCCGGTGGTCGTTCACCATGACTTCCCCACTGTGTTGGTCCGTGCGCCCGGGGCGCGGTCGGTCGTCGTCGTACGGGTACGGTTCACCGCTGCGCCTGTCCCTCGCCGGGGTCCGCTGGACCGTCCTCGGCCCAGGTGCGTACGCGGACCTTCTCCACCACACCGGCCCGGAGCGGCACCAGCCGCAGCGTGCCGGCGAAACGGCCGGACGCCGTCCACACCATCGAGGCCGGTGCGGCGTCGGGGCCGTGCCCGCTCGTGCGGACCTCCACCACAGGTCGTACGGCCTGCGGGGCGAACGCGATGGACCGCGCCTCGGCCGGATCCCGGCTGAGCAGCGAGAGCTGCGCCGGCGGGCACAGCAGCAGCGGCCTGCCCTTCTCCGAACCGATGTTGAGCACCTCCCGGACCGGCTGGGCCCCGATGCCCAGCAGCGCCGCGGCGTCCCCCCGCACCCGGTCCTGCCGGGCGTAGGCCGGGGCGGGCACCACTCCGTTGTCGCGCAGGGCCAGCCCGGCCGCCGCGATGGCCCGGCACACGGCGGCCTCCAGCGTGGTCGGCGCCCCGCCCGCGGGCCGGGTGTGGCCGCGCAGCGCGTCCACCGTCGCGTCGGCCAGGTCCGCGACCAGGGTGGCCACCAGATCCGGACCGCCCTCGCCCGCGCCCCGGTGGAGCCAGGGCGGCGCCACCCGGGACACCTGCCGGGGGCGGCTGTCGGGCGCGGCGGCGGGCTCTGCCCAGCCGCCCGACGACGCGTCGGCAGGCGGGTCGTCGGGCCAGTCCGGCCAGTCGGCGTCCGGCCCCGACGGGTCCTGCCCCGGCGGGTGGTGCTCCGACGGATCCGGGTGCGACGCGTACGGCTGTGACGCGTACTGCTGTGACGCGTGCGTCTGCGACGCGTACGGCGGCACCCCGTACCCGTTCGTCCGTCCCGCGTCCCCCGTCGTCGCGTCCGGCCGCGCCGCTCCCTGCCGGGCGCCGGAGGCCATCGGCCGGTCGTCCGGCCAGGACGACTCGTCCCAGCCGGGGTCGGACCAGCCGTCAGCACCGACGGGTCCCATGCCGGACATCGAGTGTCCCGCGTCCGCCTCGACGGCCGCGCTCCGCAGCACCGCCGCGAGCGTCCGGGCGCCGTCCGCGCAGCGGGTGCGCTCCTCGGCCGCCCACCACTGCCTGCGCAGCGCGTCCGCCAGGACGGCGTCCACGCGGGCCAGGCACGGCCCGAGGTCCGAGGTGCCGGTCGCCTCCCACCAGTCGGCCACGCCCCGGCGCCACCAGGCCCCGACGCACAGCACCGCGCCGAGCGCACCGACCAGCACACCCCCGAGCACCACCGCGCGCGGGACGCTCACCAGCAGGGTCAGAGCGAACCCGGCGCCCGCGCCGGCCGCCAGGGCGGCCGCGCGGGCCGCCTCCGCCCGGTGCACCCGGCCGCCCGCCCCCCGGCCCGGCCGCACCGCGGCGGCCAGCGCGCCGCCGAGCAGGAACACCGCCGCGGGCAGCAGCGCGAGCAGCGTGCCGGGCCACGGCGCGAGCGCGGAGACGAACGCGGCCAGCGCCGTCGGCACCAGCTGCCCCGCGCGGGCGCGGGCGAAGTACAGCGGTACCGCCGCCGACATCCGCCCCAGCGACTCCTCCGGGCACGCCCGTTCCAGATCCCGCAGCCGGGCGGCGGACGGCGTCGGCGCGACCCGTTCGGCGAGTGCCGTCAGCCGGGCCGCGACCGCGCGCAGCGGCAGCCCCGAGGTCAGCCAGCGCGCGGTGCAGCGCTGCAGCCCTTCGTCCGACTCGCCGCCGCGCGACCGGTGTTCCCACATCTCCGGCAGCGCCACGCCCCCGTCGGCGAGCCGGGCCAGCGCGTCGCCGTGCGGGACACCGGGCGAGCCGCTGTCCCGCAGCACACCGGCCACCACGTCCCGGTACCGGCGCAGCGAGGTCGCCGCCCGGGTGATCGCCGCGGGTACTCCGTCCGCGACCTGGCGACCCGTCAACAAGGCTCGTGCGGAGCCCAGTTCGGATCGTGCCGCGGCCAGATCGTCCACGGCCCGTACGCACGCGGCGCGGGCGGCCTCGGCGGGACCGCCCGGACGCAGCAGAGCCGTCACCGGACGTTCCGGCCCCGGACCGAGCAACTCGGCCAGCCCGGCCGGGAGATCCTGCGCGGCGGGCGGCCCGGAGACCGGCACCTCGCCCCCGGCGAACCGGGCCAGCGCGCCGGTCCACGCGCTGTCCCGCGCGTCCGGCGTCAGATCGTGCTCCAGCACCCGCAGCGACAGCGTGGCCACCGACACCGGGGCGTCGTGCAGTTCGGACAGCACCTTGTCGAAGAGCTCCCGCACCCGCAGCAGATCGACGAGGGCGACGATCGCCGCCGCTGTCTCTCCGGCCGGGTCGTCGGTGCGCGGATCGTGCCCCGCCCGCGGATCGGGCGCCCACAGCACTCCCGTACGGGAGGACTGCAGCACGGACGCCAGCCGTAGCCTGCGCCCGGTCCCGCCCTCCGCCGGGCGGTCGTCCGGGTACGACGCGGTCCGGTACGGCGCCTCCGCGTACGCGGCGTCCGAGGGCGGCGGTTCCGCGGGCCGCCACCGCTCCAGATCGCCGACGACCAGGCAGAGCAGGCTCACCCCGCCCAACGTCGGGGCCGCCGCGACCAGTTCGTACGCCTCGGCGTGTGCGGTCAGCCCGTCCGGCTCGTCCACCACCAGGAACCGCAGGTCCCCGGAGTCGGACCGGCCGCTGTCCGGCAGCAGTTCGGCCATCCGGCGGCGCAGATCGGCGCCGTCCACCGGTACGTCCCGGCCGTCCCGGAAGTCGAGTACGACGACCGGGCTCCCCGTGCCGCTCACGCGTGCTTCTCCCAGTTCTCGCGGGCGTCGTCGCCGTCGCCGTCGCCGCCGGACGTGATGTCCTCGTCGGGCCAGTCGGCGTCGCCGTCCGCGTCCGAGATGCCCCAGGGCGCGGTGGAACCGGCTCCGGGCCAGCCCGGGTCGGACTCGGCGGCGCGCGGGAAGGGCGGATACTCCGGCGACCGCGCGGGCACCGGTCCCGACGCGGGCCGCCCGGCCGGCGGCTGCGGCACCGGCCGGACCCGGTCCGGCTCCCCGGATGCGTGCTGTCCCGCGTCCTGGCGCGGGCGGCCCGCGGGACCGCTCGCGGCGGGCGGCAGCGGGGTGTCCGGCCAGTGCCGGGTCCGCTCGTCGTGCGGGGGAGCCGCCGGCCACCGCGCGTCCCCGTCGCCGCCCGGCCGGCCGCCGGGCCCCGGCCTGCCGTGCGCGGGCACGTCCCAGCTGTCGGCACGCCGGGGCGCCGCGACGTACGGGTCGGCGGGCAGCCCCGTGTCCGCCGGGCCGGGGCGCTGCGGACGCTGGGCGGGCCGCTGCTCCCAGGACCGGTCCGAGGATCCGTTCGAGCCCCGGTCGGAGGTCCACCGTTCCCCGTCCGCCGGGTACTTCGGGTCCGCGTCCGCGCTCCGGCTCTCGAGGACCCACTCCTCCAGTTCGCGCAGGGTCGGGTGGGCGCGGTCCTCGCCCTCGGGGAAGGGCAGATCGAGCGCGTCGGGCAGCGTCTCCGCCCAGAACTCACGCAGCCGGCGCGTCCAGTCGGACACACGTGCGCCGTAGCGCCGCTCCCGCTCGTCCAGCAGCCGCAGCTGACGCGGCGCCACCTCGTGGACCAGCTTCAGATACAGCTCCGAGGGCTCGCTGCCCGAGGTGCCCAGGCCGCGCGGCAGCGTGTTCATCACCACCTTGCAGTAGCTCTGCACGATGTTCTCCTCCGCCAGCAGCGCCCAGCGCTCGTACGCCCGCAGCAGTCCGGCCCAGCTGGAGATGCCCTCCTGGTAGTCGGTGAGCGCCAGCTGGATGCCGAGCGCGTCCTGGCCGGCGTCGTCGTGCAGCCGGATGCGCAGCCGCTGCGGGGACGCCGGGTCGCCCTGGTAGTCGATCTGGCCGTTCCACAGCGCGCACAGCAGCCGGTTCAGGATGTGCGCACGGTCGTCGGGCGTGCTGGCCAGCCAGTCGTCGCGGTACCCGAGCCGCTGCCGCCAGCGCAGCACGTCCTCGTCGCGGCGGGTCTCCTGCGCCCTGGCCCACTGGCGCAGCACCTTGCGCGCCTCCGGCACCTCGGTGAGGCTCATCTCGCTGCGGAACAGCACCACGGAGATCGAGTCGGTGTCCACCGCCCGGTACTCGATGGTCCGCTGGCTGTCCGGAGGCAGCCGCAGATGCTTCTCCAGGTAGTTCTCCACGGTCACCCGGCGCGAGCCCGGATAGGTGATGAGGACCTTCAGCCGCCCGTTGCCCTCGGGGGTGAACGCGGCCGGCAGCAGACCGGCCAGCTTGTACCGGAACTGCTCCAGCGCCCGCGTGCTGACCTGCTGGGACGCCTCGGTGTCGCCCGCCTCGGCGGCGAGCAGCGTGCTCATCCTGGGCAGCAGCGCACGGGCCTGCCGTCCGTCGGGACGCTCGGAGAACAGCCGCTGCACCCGGTGCTTGAACGCGGCCTTCACCTCGGACACGGCCGCGTCGGGGGAGTGCCGGCCGGCCGCGAAGGCGCTGCGGCGCAGCTCGGCGTCGACCAGCTTGTGCAGCAGTGCGGCCTCGTCGCCGTTGGGCCCGAGCTGGTGGCTCTCCACCAGACGCTCCATCAGCGCCTGGTAGAAGCGGCCCAGGTTGCCCTGCGGGGGCAGCAGGTAGGAGACGCCGGTGCGGTCGTCGTACAACTCCTTGACCTGCGCGGTGTGCCCGCGCGGCTGGTCGTCCACGTGCTTGCGGAACGCGTCGCCGATCGCGTGCACCTCGTTGCGCAGCAGGTTCGCGGCCTGCCGCCAACGGGGCTCGTGCTCGCTCCACGCGCGGTGCCAGATCGTGCGGGCCCGCCACTTGTACCAGCGGTCCTGCTCCTCCAGCACGGCGGCCACCTCGTCGTCCGCCCAGCGCAGCCGGGGCCCCACCATCCGGCCCTTGATTCTCGGCGCGGGCGGCGGCTGCACCTCGACCCCGGCGGGCCGCGCCGGGTCCTGCCGGCGGTTGTCGAGCATGCCGAGGAAGCCGAGCCGGGCCACCGTGTTGGTCTCGCCCGGCACGCCCGACACCACCCGGCCCAGCGTGAACAGGTCGGTCTTCAGGAGCAGTTGTTCGGCCGCCGCGCGCGGCGAGAAGCCCTCCACCAGGACCGGCATGCGGTGTGCGACCTGCCGGTCAAGGTCGGCGAGCAGCCGTCGCATCTGCTCCAGCCGGTCCCGCAGCGCGGTCTCGATGTCGTTGCTGCCGCGCGGCAGCGGGTCCGGCTGGGTCACCTCCAGCGGCTCGCGCCGCCACAGCTCGCCCAGCCCGGCGGCGGTGAACATCTCCCGGACCAGGGGCGCCGTCTCGTGCGGCACGGCGGCGGAGGCGTCGGTCAGCCCGGTCACCGCGTGGGCGAGCATCTTGGCCGCGACCAGCTCGGCCAGCTCGTCCAGCGGCGCCGTCATCGACGCGACCAGGCTGGTGGAGATGGCCTTGCGGCCGATACCGGTCGCGGAGCGGGTCCGGCGGCTGATGTCGCCGTTGACGAAGTTGCTGGCGAACGTCTGGTAGTCGTCGTCGCGGCCGCCGCCCTTGGCCTCGCCCAGGTTCAGGTCGGTGCCGACCAGGGACACCACCAGGGAGACGATGGAGCGGCGCAGGTCGTCGGGGCGGATGCCGGCCGTCTGGCTGAACAGGAACGCGGTGGGCACGGTGCCCGGCCGCAGCGACACCGGGTGCGTCTGCGGGTAGCGGATGCGCAGCGACTCCTGGAGGTCCACGTCGCCCAGTTCGGCCTCGGCGTCCGGCGCGTTCTGCTCGTCCACCAGCCGGGACAGGTCCACCACCGCGCGGGCGGCGTTGAGTTCGGCCTCGCGGCCGCCGCCCTTGGCCTCCGGGAACGCCGACGGCATGACGACCAGCGGATAGATCCGCGCGCCCCGGAACTTCTTGTCCTTGAACGCCTGCCCAATCAGATGCAGGTAGTCCAGGAAGATGCCCGTACCGGTCCCGCCCGCCACCGAGAACGCCACGAACACGTCGCAGCCGTTGATGGTGTCGCCGCCCACCTCCTGGAGTTCCCCGCCGGATCCGGCGATCGCGTCGATGGCCCGGTGCAGCGGGGTCAGCACCGGCGCGGGACCGTTGGCGAGGGTGGCGAACAGTGCGGCGCGGCCCACCGTGGGCAGCTGGCCGGCGCCGTTGCGCAGCGGGTTGATCTTGGGTTCGCCGCCGTGCGGCGGCAGCCAGTCGGACACCTCGTCGCGCAGCAGCGCGCGCAGCATCCGGGTCACCTCGGGCGAACTGTCGTAGTCGGCGGGCAGCAGGTCGTGCGTGGCGCGCGAGGTGCGGCTGTAGGCCTGCCGCAGCGTGGTGTCCGCGCTCAGGTGCGGCAGGCGGCCCAGCTCCGCCTCGCTGTAGTCGGCGTACACGAACTGCAGGCAGCCGGGCAACTGGTAGGGCAGTCGGCCGTTGCCGGTGAGGGCGGTGCCGTCCGGGCCGCAGAGTTCGGCGCGCAGCCGGCGCTCCAGTTCGGCGCCGATCAGACCGCCGGTGCCGCCGAGGCCGACGAACAGCATGGGCTGGAAGATTTTCATCGCTTCGTTTCCCCCTGTCTGGTGCGTGCGCACCGGACATGTGATGGACCCCAGGTCTTCTGAGCGGACCTGCCCCGGGCCGGTGGTGCGGCCCCCGCCGCACCACCGCCCGGTGTCAGGTGGCCTCGTCGAATTCGTCGTACGCGGAACTGCCGTACGCGGAGCCCCCGTACGAGGAACCTCCGTACGCGGAGCTCCCGTACGTGTCGCCCGCCCCGGGGGCGTCCGCGGCCCTCCGGTCGGACGGCGCCGGTGCGGGCTTGCGCTGCCGGGGCAGCAGGTCCGCGAGCCACCGGGGCATCCCCGGCCGGCGGGCGGCGGACCGGCCGCCTGCGCCCCGTTCCACGCGGAGCTGGACCCGGCCCTCCAGCGGGATGTCACGGGCCAGCGGGTACGACTGGTCGCGCCCGTCCGGGGTGCGCAGCCGGACCCCCGTACGCGGGTCGCGCTGGAGGGCGTACCGGCCGGTGGGGCGGGGATCCAGCCGGGGGCCGGGGCCGTCCGGGTCGGACACGTCGAACCGGTACCAGGGGTCGCGCTTGCGGGGCACCGTCGTCTCGCTCGCCGTCCGCTCCCCGGACGCGTCCGACACGATGAGCCGGAGCAGCAGCCCGCCCGGCGAGACGCCCTCGAGCGCCTGCCTGCGGTGCCACACGAACCAGCCGAGCAGTCCGGCCAGCAGCACGGCGCCGGTCACCAGGGCCCACCACCACGCGTCCCAGACCCGCTCCGGCCAGGAGGGAACCGGTGTGACGTCCACCTTCACCAGCTTCGCGTCGAGCAGCCGGGCGGAGTCGTCGGCGTCCGACACCTCCATCCGCGCGGTCAGTTCGCGCGGGGCCTGATGCCCACCCACGGTGAGCCGTCCCGCGCGGTCCACGGAGTCGCCGGGGGCCAGCGTGATCTCGGTGAGGGAGAGCGCGACCGCGCCCGGCTCGGAGTCCCGCAGCGACAGGCGCAGGGTGTGCGGCCGGTCCGAGTCGTTGGACGCCAGCAGCCGGAACGGCAGGCTGCCGCCGGGGTGCGCCTCGGCGTCGGCCACGCGCAGCTCGGCCCGCACCTCGGGGTTGGCCGAGGCGGTGCGGGTCACGAACGGGCGGTGGTCGGCGGTGAGTCCGACGGAACCGAGCACGCCGACGGCCTTGAGCGCGCCGCTCGCCCCCCGGGGGATCGTCACGGTGCCGGTGAAGCGGCCGTCACCGGCCTTCCGGTCGCCGTTCTCCCCGGTGTCGGAGAGCGCCAGGCCCAGGGGCGCGAAACCGTCGCCGGTCAGCCGCCCGGAGACCTTCAGCCGGCGCAGGTCAGCCGGGTCGACGATGCCCTGCTCGTCCCGGGTCTGGAGGGTCAGTTCGACACGGGCCTTCTCGCCCGGCCGGGGCGCGGCGGGCGTCATCACGATGGAGGAGCGCACCGCCCCCCGCCACTGCACGGAGACACTGGCCAACCGGTCCCGGTGGCCCTCCGGGGCGTCGAGCCGGACCCGCCAGCGGCCCGGCCGGGGGTCGGTGATGCGCAGCGACTCCACCTCGCCGCCGGACCCCGCCAGCGTGAACGTCGAGCCGTCGGAGCGGGCGCCGGGCTCGATCTTCCGGTCGCGCGGGTCGTAGTACGTGGCCCTGACCGCGGGGTCGCCCTTGGAGACGACGATGGTGGCGAGCGTCGCCAGCGGGGACAGCGGTACGGAGATGTCCGCCGGCGGGGTGTCCTTGCGCGGCGGGTCGGTGACCAGGCAGCGCGCCCCGGCGAAGGCACGCTGCACGGCGTCGCCCAGGGTCTGGGAGTCCGTCGCCCGGTCCGCGTCGGGGAGGGCCGCCTTCAGGTCCGTGCACCCGCCCCGGTAGCCGCCCTTCGCCATGGCCCGCAGCGCGGGCATGTCGATCCTGTCGCCGAAGCCGAGCGGCCAGATCTGGACCTTGGCGGCGCGTGCCTCGGCCAGCGCCTTGGTCAGTTCGCGGCGGCCGTTCTCCTCGCGGCTCTCCTTGTCGGTGCCGTAGGAGGGGCTGTCGCTCACGTCGAGCTTGCCGTCGGTGAGCAGGAAGAGAATGCGCGGGCGGCTGCCGCCGTGCTCGCTCAGCCGGGTCACCGCCTGCCGGATGGCGTTCGGGAAGTCGGTCCCGGTGCCCCGGCCCGGGCTGCGCCGGGCCAGCCGGCCGATGCAGCCGTCCATCTTCTCCCGGGCCACCGCGTCGAGTTCGGTGGTCGGGCACACCTCGTCCACCGGGCTCTGGTCGTCGTTGTCGGCGCTGGCGAACCCCAGAACGGTCATCCGCGAGGCCGGGGAGATCTCCCCGACCGCGATCCGCCCGGCGGCGTCCCGCTCCCGCTCCACGTCGGTCGTGCTCAGACTGTTCGACTCGTCCACCGCCACGGCCAGGTCCACCGCGTCCGTCGCGGTGGACGCGACCGGGGCGAGCGGCGCGGGCAGCGCCGCCTGGCCGAGCGCGGTCCCCCCGAGCAGCAGCAGCACGGCGGCGGTCCGCCGGACCCCGAACAGCCTGCGCCGCCGGCCCGGTGCCGTACGGCGCGCTCCGGCCGCCGCGCGGGCGCCGGACGCGGTACAGGCGTCAACCACTCTTCGGTGTAAGGCGATCGGCGTACCGATGTCGTGCGTGGTGCGTGCGTCGGACGCCGTACGACGCCCTCGCCCCCGTGCCGTACGCCCCGGACCACCGCGGACCGGTGCGGTGTCGTGTGCGTCCATGTCGTCCCCCTCGGATGTCACTTGATAGACGTAGATGTCGGGCGCACGAGACCCGTGTGGGCCCGCGTGCGCCCTGGTGACGGCGGCCGGTACCGCCGTCCACCCCCCTGAAAGCGTCGGGATCAGCCGAGCAGCAGCCCGGCCGTCGCCGACAGCGCCCCCGCCACCAGGCAGCCCGCTCCCCAGCGGATGCACCGGTACTTCCTGATGAGGATGTGGCTGTTGTCCACGGCCTGGGTCAGCAGCCAGGCCGTGACGTCCCCGCCCGCTCTGCCGACCGCCTCGGCCACGCCGTCCGCCCCGCCCGCCGAGTGCACCGAGACGACGTCGGCGAAGAAGGTGATGCCGGGCCCCACCCGCTCAGTTCCGCTGTGCGGCAGCATCGCCCGAACGAGTGAAACGGACCCCGCCAGCCACATCAGCAGCCCCGCTCCGACCAGTACGAGCCACAGCACGGTGGGCCGTTCCGGCGAGCGCTGCCCCACCCCGACCACCAGGGGCGGCACCCCCAGCGCCACCGACAGCAGCACCGACGCCTTGATGTCCGCCCGCCCGGCGTCCTCACGGACCGTGGCGAGCAGCCTCTCGGCGACGTAGCGCGCTTCCGGGACGGCGGGCGCCGGTGCGGCCGTCATCGTCCGCCGCCCCGGCCGCCGTCCGACGGGCCGCCCCAGATGTCGTCGTCCTCGTCGGCCCAGTCACGGGACCCCGCGCCGGACTCCGCGCGCCCGGCATCGGGGGAGGCGTTCCCGCCGTACGTGTACGGGGAGCCGTCGCCGTGCGCGGACGTGCCGTACCCGTCCCGTGCCGCCGACGGATCGGTCTCGGCCTCGACGGCGTCCTGCGGCTCGCCCCACCAGTCGTCCTCCTCCTGGCGCGGCGCCGCGGCGGTCCGCCCCGTCCCGCGCTCCGGGGTGTCGTACGGGTCCGGGTCCGCGGCCGCCGGGCCGTCCGGCCAGTCCTGCCGGGCAGGTGCGGTCGCGGTCTCGGCGGCCGCGTCGACGGGCGCCGGAGGCAGCGCGGTACGGGGTTCGAGCACCGGCCGCGCCAGCTGCCCCGCCCCCTGGTCGGGAAGCACCGTCCGGCGGATGTACGCGTCCAGTTCGGGGGTGTTGACCCGGCCCTCGTGCGCCATCCGCACCAGGAAGTCGCGGTTGGCGCGCTGCTCCTCGGCCTGGCTCTCCATCATCATCTTGACCAGCCGGCCGACCTCGGCGCTGTTGCCGGACGCCATCAGGTAGGCGTACTTCTCCGCGTCGGTGCCGTGCGCGATCGCCGCGAACCCCCGGAAGCGGGTGGTCACCCGCTGGGCCTCCGCCTCGTCCTTGCGGGTCTGGCTGACGAAGCCGATCTGCGTGCGGTCGGTGCCGACCTCGACGAACACCTTCGTGCGCAGCCCCACCTCCAGTCCGAGATCGGCCCAGCGGCCCGCCTCGATGTCCAGCCGCACCGCCTGGTTGGCCTCGTGCGCCTGCGCCACGGAGTACCGAGTGGTGACGCCCTGGAGCCGGTCCACGATCTCGGGGCCGAGGTCGTTCTCCACGCTGAACAGGCGCTTCTCGACGACCAGCCGGTAGTCGGTGACCTCCCAGCGCAGCTTCACCCGGGTCTCGAAGAAGGTCGCCGAGCCGTGCGCGGGCAGCTTCAGCGCGAACGAGGTCGTGTGCCGCCCGCAGGCGACCTCGCAGACACTGCTCGGCCGGGACCACCGGCTGAGCCGGTCGCGGTGGTCGGCGCCGCGCGCGGTGATCACGCTGTGCCCGCCGTCCTGGTAGTAGAGCACGGAGGCCACCTGCGCGCCCCAGTGCTTGAACCCCCTTCCCTGCACGATCCGTTCGCGCAGGAACGGTCCGGAGAGATTCTCCGGGATCACCAGTTCCTGCTCGGCTTCCTGTTCCTGTCCCGCCGTCACCTCTGCTCCTCCCCCCGGCCGCCCTGGCCGCGTCCCGTCGCCGCCATGGCGGCCACCACATGGCGGGCGAAGGCGGCGGTCATCGGTTCCTCCGGCGCGTCCGCCATCAACCGCAGCAGCCAGCGCAACCGGTCGGCGTCCCGACGGTCGCGGATCATCCGAGGCAGCAGCCACAGCAGGGCCTGGAGGATCTCCCCGCGCCGGCCGGCCGTGCCGTCGGCCGGCGCCTCACCGGCCGCCTGCTCGAACACGTAGGTGCGGTCCGCCCGTCCGGGCACCACCGCGTCCGCCTCGGCCGCCCTGAGCCACGTCGTCAGGCCCTCCGTCGCGGCCTCGTGCGACAGGCGGTTCGCCAGCGACCGCCACAGCAGGTCGGCCAGCGGCTCGGCCGCACTCTCCACCGCCACGGCCACCGCCAGCGCGAGCGGCCAGTGCGCCCGCCGGGCCAGCTCCGCGTCGGTCACCTCGACCGAAGCGCGCGGCACCGGCGGCCGTTCGTCCTGTCCGGTGCGGGCACGCTGATCGGTCCGGCCCGGCTGCCCCGGCGCCCGGCCCGCGAGCCGCACCCCGCCCGGCCCCCACACCCGGCTGACGGACGCCGGGACGGAAGTGACGGCCTCCGCCGACGGGGAGTCGGATCCGTCGCTCTCCTCCGCCTGCCACATGTCGTCGGTCCGCGCGCAGAACAGCCGTACGGCACAGAGCATCGCCAGGTTCAGCTGCTCGGCGGAGCCGTTCTCCGCCCACTCGCGCAGCAGGGTGGCCGCCTCCCCGGCCCGGCTGCCGGCCACCAGCCGGGTCGCGCCGTAGGAGGCGACGAGCGCTTGTGCGCCCTCGTCGCGGTCACCGATGCCGCACAGCAGCTCCAGGGCCTGCCGGGTGTCGTCCACGATCCGCCCGGAGCCGAGGGCCAGCGCCGCCGTCCAGCGCAGCGCGGGCACCGGGGCTTCCGCCCAGTCCGCGACCACGCCCCGCACCGCCGACCGGTACGGCTCGCGTCCGGCGGCCTGGGCCAGCGCGGTCGCGGCGAAGAAGCGGCGCCGGGCGTCCGAGGCCATCGACAGCGGCTGGATCAGCTCCGCGAAGCCGTACCCGAGGTCGGCGGTGGCGAGCTCGCCCGCCACCACGGCGGCCCGCACCCACACCTGCGGCCGAGGGGCGCCCGCCAGTTCGCGCAGCCAGCGCGCCACCGGGCCGCGCGCCGCGTGATGCCTGTGCCAGACCTCGGCCAGCACCGAGCCCGCCAGCGCGGCGCCCCGGTACGTGACCGTGCGGACCGGGACCGGAACCCCGCCCACCGACTCCTCCTCGCCGGCCCGCACCTCGGCCCGGCAGGCGGCGAGCAGCCCTTCCAGGTCCTCCGCGAACACCGGCCGCCCGTGGGCCCGTCCGGGCATCCGGACGGCGAGGATCTGCTGGGCGAGGAGTTCGGCGGCGTCGGCCACCGAGCTGACCGCTTCCCCGTCCAGCACCGCGAGCGCGATCCGGAAGGCCGCCTCCCGCACCCGTGGCGCGGCGGTGTCCACCGGTCCGTCCGCCTCGGCCCGGCCGGGCTCGGGCGCCGGGGGCAGCGGATCGGCGGCTCCGGTGAACCACTCGCGGGCCTGTCGGCGCGCGATCTGGCCGCAGGCGTCCAGGAGTTCGTCCCGGCGCAGCTCGCCCCGCACATGCCGGGCCACCCGGTCCGCGACGAGCTCGGTCTCGGAGGGCCGCAGCGCCTCCGGTGCGATGCCGAGCGCGTCCAGGAACAGGGGGTGCTTGAGGATCTGTTCACCGCGGCCCGGCGCGTCCGGGTCCGCGCAGTCCTCCAGGTGCCGGACGAGCTGCCACTCCAGCAGCTCCCCGGCGGGCGCCGGCGGACATGCCAGCCCGTAGCGCCCTGCCAGCAGATGCCCGGCCGGCGACGCGGAGGAGACGACGAGCACCGCGTACGACCCCTTCGCGGCGAGCCGCGCGGCGAGCGCGTCCAGGTGCAGCTCCTGCGGCGCGGTGAAGCTTCCCGTCTCCGGGAGCTGGACCAGGAGGCCGCCGCCGTCCCGCACACCGCCCGCCACGGCGTCCGGGTCGGCGGAGAGCCGCCCCAGATCGGACGGGGCGAGCCGTGTCACGCGGCCCTGGGTGAGGACCGCGGTGCCCGTCCGGGCGTCGGGCTCCGCCGCATCGGACGCGGGCTTCCCGGCGCCGGACGCCGTGTCGCGCACGGCGCTGGTGACCTCGTCCAGCAGGCAGAGCCCGGTGGTGAGGCGGCCTGTGCCGGGCGGGCCGCCCAGCACCAGCACCCGGCGCCCGCGCAGCACCCGCTTCAGCGTGGGGTAGCCCGCCGGGGCCCGGTAGACCTGGCGCAGCCGGTCCAGCTCGTCCTCGGGCACGTCCCCGAAGACCGGCGCCGCCGTGTCCCGGGCGCCGACGTACACATCGCCGAAGTGCGCGCGGTCGAAGCTGGTCCGGTCGAAGACGTTGCTGGTGCCCCGGACGTCGAACCGGGCCTGCGCGGCCCGCTGGACCCGGGCCGCCGCGCGCGCCTCGCCGGGCACCCCCGAGTCGGCCAGCGGGTCCCGCGTCGCCTCCCGGAAACGCTCCTCCTGCCGCTCCTGCCGCTCCTGCCGCTCCTGCCGCTCCTGCCGCTCCGCGTGCTCGGCCTCGTCCGCCCGGTCCCGGCCGCCGCCGTCCTGCTCCGCCTCCCCGCCGGTGTCCCTGTCGGACCGCCGGCCCGGCCGCCGTTCGCCGTCCTGCGCGGCCGGTTCGTCCCCGGCCCGCCACTGGTCCGCTCCGGGGGACGCGCCCCCGGCACCGTCCGCTCCGGAACCCTCGGCGCTCCCGTACGCGCCGTCGCCGCTCAACGTGCTTCTCCCGTACGGCCGTTGTCGTCGGCCGCGCGCCGGCCGCCGTCGGGCGGGGCGGCGTCCGTCGCCCCTCGGCCCCCGGGCGCTCCGGTGCCGCCGGCCGGCCAGTCCTCCTGGGCCGCGGCCGGGCCGTTCCCGAAGTGGACCGGCCCCCGAAAGGTCGCGCGGTCCTGGACGACGCTGGTGCCGCCCTCCACCTTGATGTCCCAGTGGCCACCGGAACCGGTGTCCACCGGCCACGCCTCCGTCGCGGGCGCCCGGAGACCCCCGTCGGCGGAGGGCCGGCCGGCCAGGTCCGGGGCGGCATGCCCCTGGTCCCTGGCCGGCGGGCGGCCCTCCGCCTCGGCTCCCGTGGACGCGCCGCCCCCGTTCTCCCCCGAAGGCGCGTCCACGGGAAGTGTGTCGAACCCTTCTTCGCCCGGCACCCGGGGCCGGGCCTCGCCCGGCACGTGGAACCACGCGGTGACCGGGCCCTCCTTGAGTGTGAGCCGGGCCGGGCGGTACGCGGAGGGCTCCACGAACCGCCCGCCGTGCCGCACCACTTCGTGGTGCAGCGAGTCGGAGACCACGAGAACGAGATCGCGCCCCGAGTGCTCCAGCACGGTCCGCGTCACCGGCGAGTCCGCCAGCCGGCAGACCAGGTCCATCGCGTGGCCCGACAGCCCCTCCGCGTCGTGCTCCACCGGACCGACGTGCAGTCCGACGCGCAGCCCGAGCCGGCGTGCCAGATCCTCGTTCCCCGTCCGCTGCCGCTGGTGCATCTCGGCCAGCCAGGTGCCGAGCAGCCGGACCGGCGGGATACGCGCGTCCACGGCGGCGATGAACCCGTCCCCCCGGTCCTCCAGGTGGAGCATGGACTTCGCCACGCCCGCCGCCCCGAAGGACGCAGTGGCCAGCTCGTATATTCGTGTGCGCATCCGTCGCTTCGCGCCGTCGAGGTAGCTGCCCGATTCCCGGGTGTCCACGCTCATCAAGGTCTTGTAGACGGCTCCGTCAGCCATCTGCCCACCCCCTGTCGTGCAGTGACTGACCGTCAGCATGGCGGCTCGCGCCGACTCGCGATGTGGTCGTTTACACATCCGATGGCAGTACATGGATCGCGCGCCGAAAATGCGCGCCGCGCAGGCTGTCCTGTTCTGCGCCCCGCACTTCAACACAACCCCGCGCGATACTTGACAGACGCATATTCAGGGGGTTCTGAGCAGGGGCATCCGCTGCGGGGAGGGGGACCGACGGGCGTACGGAAAGCCCTTCAGGAAGCGGGGAAGCCGATGTTGCCGCCGGCCGCCAGCAGGCGCAGCGCATCGTGGTCGATCAGCTCGATGCGGCGGGGCCGGGTCCGTACGACACCGGCGGCGCGCAGCAGCCGGAGCGACTTGGCGACCGCCTCGCGGGTGGCGCCCACGGCGTCCGCGAGATCGTGCTGGGCGAACTGCGCGAGCACCGGGTACTCGTCCCCGGGCCCGCCCGTGTCCCGCGGGCCCGCCCGGCCGGAGGCCGCCCGCTGGAGTTCGCCCAGTTCCAGCAGCCGCCCGGCCACCCGCTGAATGACGGTCAGGGAGGCGAGCGTGCGCCGCTCCTCGTCGGCGGTGCGCAGCCGGGAGACCAGCTGGGCCATGAGCAGCGCCGACACCGCGGCGTCGCGTCCGGCGAACGCGCGGAACCGGTCGCCGGGCACCACCAGAGCGCGTACCGGACCGAGTGCGGTGACGGAGGCGCTGCGTGCGATCCCGCCCAACGCGGCCATCTCGCCCACCAGTTCACCGCGCCGGCGCAGCGCCAGGATCAGCCGGGCCGAGGACCGGTCGGTCGCCGCGGACACCACGGCCCACCCCTCAAGGAGCACCAGCACATGGCTGCTGTGGTCCTGCTCCAGCAGCAGGTGCTCGTCCGCCCGGAAGGTCCGCTCGGCACTGATCCGGAACAGATCCTTCCGTGCTTCGGCGGACAGGACATCGAGAAACGTGCGGTCCTGCACCACCAGAGCCATGGATCCGTCGCTTCCGGCAGAGGCTGGGAGAGGCCAGCCCAGGGGCCCGAGAAAGAGTGAGGCGGATGAACCTGCAACTGTACCTGCGCCCCCGCCCGGAAGAGCCGTTCCTGCCGAACCGCCCGGCCCGCCTCGCCCGTGCGTTCCTCAGGCGGCCTGCCGGTCCGGTGACGGGGCGTCGGCGTAGTCGCGGATCTGGGTGCAGCTGCGGGAGATCAGACGGGACACGTGCATCTGGGAGATGCCCATCCGCTCGGCGATGTTGGCCTGCGTCATGTCCTCGAAGAAGCGCAGGTAGAGGATGGTGCGTTCGCGCTCCGCGAGGTGCCTGAAGCCCTTCTTCGCGGCTTCGCGGTCGGTCACGAGGTCATAGCCGGGCTCGTTCTCGCCGAGGGTGTCGGCGAGGCTGAACTCGTCGTCGGACGCGCCGACTTCGGCGTCGAGGGACAGCGCGCTGTAGCTCTCCAGGGCTTCGAGGCCGGTCTGGACCTCGTCGAGGGTCAGACCGCATTCCGCGGCGATCTCCTCGGCGCCGGGCTCGGTGTGCCGGCCGGGCCGGTCCATCAGCTCGCGGCGCACGCCGCGGACCTGGTTCCTCAGGTCCTGCACGCGCCGGGGCACGCGGACGTCCCAGGCGTGGTCGCGGAAGTGGCGGCGCAGCTCGCCGGTGATGGTGGGCACGGCGTACGACTCGAAGGCGCCGCGCTCGGGGTCGTACCGGTCGACGGCCTTGACCAGCCCGACCGCCGCCACCTGCCGAAGGTCGTCCTGGTTCTCGCCCTTGTTGCGGAAGCGGCCCGCGATGCGGTGGGCCATGGGCAGCCAGGCCTCGATCAGTTCCGCGTTCAACAGGTCGTGTTCGGGTCCCGACCCCGTCCTGGCGAGTCGTTCGAAGGTCTGCCGGGTGTCGGGGGCGTCGTGGTGCGAGTGACGTATCGCCATCGGCGGGTGCTCCTCAAGGCTTGTTGCCAACGAATGGCCGCGAGAAGCACGTGCGCCGACAACAGGGCACACCGCTCCCGCGGTCGCGCCTGTTGTCCCAAGCACTCCGCTCCGCTTGCCCCACGCCCGGACGGGCAAACAGGGCCTCGTCCGGCGGGGCGCCGGGTTTGCTGGTGCGCGGCCGGGGGCACTCGGGGCGCGGCCCCGGTCGGCGGCGCGTCGTCGCAGGTCGCAGGGGTCGTAAGTGCCGTCGATCGACCATGGAGAGGGTAGTCATGACCAGCCGACCCGAGCCCGAGGTGCGTCCCGAGACCCCCGGCAAGCGCCCGCCGGTCGTGCCGCGTGACCTTCCCGACCAACAGGCCGGAGCGCACGCGAAGGACCCCCTCGACGTACCGGGGCAGGCGGAGCCGGAGGCCGACGGGACGGAGCCCGACACGTCCGTGCCCGAGCCCGATGAATCCGGCGCGGGCCGCCGGGGCGCCCCGCGCTCCGGCGGTGTCCGCCCCGACCAGCCCGTGCCGGACGAACCGTCGGCCTGACCGGGGCGGCGGCGGCGGCGAGGCCGAGTGCCCGGTGGACAGCAGGGGAAATGTGTGCTGCCGGGCGCCGCACGTGTGTCACGAGAAGCCCGGACGACGGGCCGCTCGACATGAGAGATCGCTCATCTGGCCGCACCATGGGTTCAGAAAGGTGTCAAACCAGCCCATAGAGCCGCTGGGAGGCTGATGTGGTCATGGAGCGATCCGAGCAACGTGCTGTTGTCGCCGAGTTCCTCGGCACTCTTCTGCTGGTGTTCTTCGCCGTCGGTTCGGCAGTCATCGGCCTGAAGTTCATGGGCGCCCTGGGCGTCGCCCTCGCCTTCGGGTTCACCCTGCTCGCCCTCGCCTACGCCATCGGGCCGATCTCGGGCTGTCACGTCAATCCGGCGGTGACGCTCGCGATGCTGGCGGCGGGCCGGATCAATGTGCGTCGGGCGGTGCTGTACTGGGTCGCCCAGTTTGCAGGAGCGATCGCCGGCGCCGCGCTGCTCTACTGGCTGGTCCAGTCGATCCCGGGTCTGGAGACCAGCGGCGCCTTCGGCTCGAACGGCTACGGCAGCCGCTCCGACGTCGGCCTGAGCGGGGGCGGCGCGTTCCTCGCCGAGACCGTGCTGACCTTCCTCCTCGCGTACGTCGTCCTCGCCGTGACCAGCAGGGTCGCGGTGGTCGGGTTCGACGGACTGCCGATCGGTCTCGCGCTCGGCGTCATCCACATCGTCGGCATCCCGCTGACCGGCACCTCCGTGAACCCGGCGCGCTCGCTCGGCCCGGCCATCTTCGCGGGCGGCCAGGCCCTGTCGCAGCTGTGGCTGTTCATCGTGGCGCCGCTGGTCGGCGGCCTGCTCGCGGCCCTGGTCATCCGCCTCACCCACCCGGCGAACGAGCCCCGCGTGACGGCGGACGTCGCCTGAGGGAGCCGGACCCGTGGACGGGCCGCGGTCCGTCCACGACCATGGCTCGTATGACTTCCTGGACCATCGGGCCCGAGCCCGTCACCGGCGCGGCCGTCGACGACGTGATGCGGGAGTACTTCACCGAGATGGGGCTGCGCGTGCTGGGGCGGCCGGGCACGGAGGCCGAGCTCCGGGCCGTGCTCGCCGAGGACCCGCACGGGGAACTCGCACCGCCCGACGGGGAGTTCCTCGTCGCCCGGGGCGGGGGAGGGGAGTTCCTGGGATGCGCGGGGGTCAGGCTGATCGGCTCCGCCCCGAAGACCGCGGAACTCAAGCGGATGTACGTCCACCCCGCCGGGCGGGGCGCCGGCCTCGGCCGTGGGCTTCTGCTCGCCGTCGAGGAGGCGGCCCGGGGGCTCGGGGCCGCGCGCATCGTGTGCGAGACCAACAGCGGGCTCACCGAGGCGCGGGCCCTGTACGCGCGTTGCGGTTACGAGGAGACGCCGCCGTACGAAGGCCACGGCAAGGCCGATCATTGGTTCGCCAAGGAGCTGGTGTAGCCCTGCCCCCTCGGCCCCGGTGCGTGTGCGCGGGGGTCAGTTCGTGGTGTGCGTGGGGTAGACCCGGACGTCGGTGTAGGCGCCCTTGATGCCGGGGGCGTCCGTGGGCCAGTTCAGGGTCACGGAGTGGGTCTCGTTGGGGGGCGTGACGATGAGGTGGGTCGGGCTGGAGAGGCTGTTGCCGCTGTTGTCGATCGTGTAGGCGAGGTCGAAGACGGCGGCGGCGCCGGGCTTGAGGGTGGTGATGCGGGGCTGGGCGGGGCCGCGCTCGATGGGGTTGCTGGTGTGGTCGGCGTCCTTGATGTCGACGCCGGCGAAGCCGGTGGCCGAGCAGGTGGCCGAACCCCGGTTGATCAGGGTGATGTTGATCCGGCCCTCGGTCGTGTCGGGCGAGGCGTCCACGGCGTCGATCGCCAGGTCCGCCGTCCTGCAGAACGTGACCCTGCCGCCGGTCTGCGCCGCGTCGTTCGAGGTGGTCCCGGTGCCCTTCCCGGAGCCCGACGTCGTGCTGCCCTTCTCCGAGCCGCCCGACGGCTGCGAGCCGCTGTCCGACGCAGAGCCGGTGGACGCAGAGGACGCAGAGGGCGCGGAAGGCGCGGAGTCCTTGGCCGACGCGTTGGTTCCGGAGTCGTCGCCGCCGCAGGCGGTGAGCGAGAAGGCGGCGGCGACGCTGACGGCGGCGAGAGCGGCGATGCGGATGGACTTCACGGTGTTCCCCCAGAAGTAGCGCTGTGTGTGCGGTCGGAAATATTTGTATCCCGCACCGAGTCACAGGCGGTCCTCCGTCAGGTCTTCGTTCTGTCACAGGGAACAGACAGGAACAGTGCGGGCGAACACGGTGAAATCGGCCTCGCTCCTCACGGGCCGAGCGGAAGCTCCGTCAGTTCCCGCCAGCCCGCGGGCGTCAGGGCGACCACGTGCAGCGAAGTCAGCTCGGCGGCGATCGGCAGCAGGGCACGGGCCCGGTCGGCGACGGCCGCCGCGACGGGCGCCTCGGCGTCCAGCGCCACCGTGAGATGCACCGGCGGGTTCGGACCGAACCGGCCGCCGTACGGAGGACGGTCCGGATACACCGACCGCACCGCGGTGGCCGTGGCCCCCAGCTCGGGCACCGCGACCGCCACGAAACCGTCGTGCCGCTCCACCTCGGCCAGCCGGAGCCGGATCCGGCGGCCCGGAAGCACGGCCCGCAACCGCTCCAGCGCGCGGTCGTCGACCTGGTCGACGGGAAGCCACGGGTAGAGCAGTGCGGCGTGCGCGGGCACGCCCGGCCGCACCACGCGCGGGTCCACCTCGGCGGCCAGCGTCAGCAGCGGTTGTGCCTGCGGCACCAGCGCCAGCACGGCCGTCGTTCCCAGCGGGGGCATCGTCCGTCCCTCAGTACGTGTGAGTCCGTGAGCAGGTGGTCCTCACGGGTGTTCAGCAGCCCGGCACCTTCACCGATAGCGCCAGGACCGTGGCCTCCCGGACGGGCCGCCGGGCCTCCTCGAAGAAGTCCGGCGCGGCGCAGGCGAACAGGGTCCTGCCCTGTGCTCCGCCCAGCGCGCACGCGTACACATTGGTGCCCGGGCTGATCTCCTCCGTGACCGTCCCGCCCTCGGTCACCCGCAGCAGCCGCGCCCCGATGGCGTCCGCGATCCACAGCGCGCCCTCGGCGTCGAGGCACACCCCGTCGCCGCTGACGACGAGCTGCGGCACCACCCCGGCGAACTCGCGCTCGGTCGGCAGGTCCCCGAACTCCGCCCAGACGCGCCGGTTTTCGAGTTCTCCGTCCGTGCCGATGTCGAAGGCCGTGACCCGGTTGCCGAACGTCTCGGCCACCAGCAGCACCCGGTCCGGGGTGATCGCCATGCCGTTGGGGAACCACAGGTCGGTCGCGGCCTCGGTGACGCCGCCGTCCGGGTCCACGCGGTAGAGGGCGGCGGGGGCGAGCGGCGCGCCGCCCATGAGGTCGAACCCGAAACTCCCCACCCAGGCCCGGCCGTCGGCGTCGACCACCATGTCGTTGGCGTGACCGGTCATCCGGTCGCCCAGGTCGGCGTGCACCGTCAGTTCACCGTCCGGCTCGCGGCGCAGGATCTTCGCGTCGCGCATGGACACGATCAGCAGCCGGCCGTCGGGCAACCAGCCCAGCCCTGACGGCTGTTGGGGTACGACGGCCTCGACGCGTATGTCCGAGCCGTCCTCGGCGGCCGAGAACACCTGGTTCCGGTAGAAGTCCGAGAACCACAGCCGGTCCTCGTGCCAGCGCGGCGACTCGGTGAAGGCGAATCCTGAGAGCACGGGCGTGGGCTGGGACATGCGGCTCCTCTGTTTCCGATGGCACGACCGACGACGTAGACGACACGGCCGACCTGGCCGACCTGGCCGACCTGGCCGACGCGGCGAACGTGCCGGACGCGCCGGACTCCGGGACATCCTGCCCCCGGACCGCCGCGGGCGACAGCCGCCGGCCGCGGCCGATGTCCCGTCGGCCGCACCGGAGCGTCGCGCGGCCCCGTCAGGCGGTGATCAGGGAGACCTCGGTGGACTTGATCAGGGCGGTGACGGCGGAGCCGACGGTCAGGCCGAGGTCGGTGACGGCGTCCTTGGTGATGGCGGCCGTCAGTTCGCCGCCCTCGACGGTGACCTTGACGGTGGCCATCGCGGCTCCGGCGACGATGTCCCGGACCGTGCCGGGCAGCCGGTTGCGGATCGACAGGCCCTCCACCGCGCCCGTGGCGAGCGACACCTCCGTCGACTTGACCAGGGCGCTCACCGAGGAGCCCTCGGCGAGGCCGAGTTCCTTGACGGCGTCGACGGTGATGGCGGAGGTGACGTGCTGGCCGCCGTCGAGCCGGACCCTGACGGTGGCCATGGCCTCGCCGGTGGTGACCGCGGTGACGGTGCCGGGGATCTGGTTGCGGATGCTCAGTGACATGCGGAACGCCTCACAGGGATGTGCGGTGACGGGCCGGGAACCGGCCACGGTGAGGCCACCGTAACGAGGACGGCGAACGGCTGTTCCGGTCCCTTCGCAGCTGCCAGGGAAAGGGGACGCCCCGGGTCGTATTTCCGGCTCGGGGCGCCCTGCGATTCACCCGTCAGGCGGGATAGGCGTGCGTCTGCGCCGCCTTCACCGTCGCCCAGACCCGCGCGCCCGGGTGCAGTCCGAGCTCGGCGGCGGCGACCGTCGTCAGACCGGCGGCGAGGGGCAGTTCGCCGGTGAGGTCGGCACGGATCTGGTCGCCGTGGGTCTCCATGCCCGCGACCTCGCACTGCCAGAGATTACGGGCGCTGGTGCCGGCGGGGCGGTCCCGGAACAGGGTCACCGCGGTCGGCGGGAACGTCACGAAGACCGGCCCCGTGAGGTCCTCGGTCGTGGTGATCGCGGGCCCGCCGGGCAGCCGTACTGTGTGCCCCTCGGCCTGTCCCTGGTACAGGTTGAGGCCGATGAGGTGGGCGATGTAGTCCGTACGCGGATGACGGGCGATGTGCCCCGGGGTGCCCTCCTGCACCACGTGGCCGTCCTCGATGACGACCAGCCGGTCGGCGAGGACCATGGCGTCGAGCGGATCGTGCGTGACGAGGATCGCCACCGCCTCGAAGTCGGCCAGATGGCGCCGGAGCTGGGCGCGGACCTCGAGCCGGGTCCGGGCGTCGAGCGCGGCCAGCGGCTCGTCGAGGAGGAGCAGCCGGGGGTGGGTGGCCAGGGCGCGGGCGAGCGCGACGCGCTGGGCCTGGCCGCCGGAGAGCCGCCGGGGCTTGGCGCCCGCGTGCCCGGCCAGGCCCATGCGGTCCAGCCACTGCGCGGCCTGCGCCCGGGCCTCGGCCTTGGACACGCCGTGGCAGCGCGGGCCGAAGGCGACGTTGTCGAGCGCCGTGAGGTGGGGGAAGAGCAGATAGTCCTGGAAGACGACACCGACCGGGCGCCGCTCCGGCGGGATGCGCTCCAGCTCCGCGCCGTCCAGTCGCAGACGGCCCTCGGTCAGCGGGACGAGGCCGGCCAGTGCGCGCAGCGCCGTCGTCTTCCCCGCGCCGTTGGGACCGAGCAGCGCGACGACGTCGCCGGGGGCGGCCGTCAGTGTCACGTCGAGCCGGAAGGACGGCCGCTCGACGACCAGCCGGGCGTCGAGGCCGTCGGCGGAGGGGTCCTGCTTCTCCAGCACGTTGGGGGCTGTGTCGGTCATGAGGCGGTCATCCAGCGGTCGCGCAGCCCCGCGAGCACGGCGACCGAGACGGCCAGCAGCACGAGGCTGAGGGCGATCGCCGCCTCCGGGTCGCTCTGCAGGGCGAGGTAGACGGCGAGGGGCATGGTCTGGGTGCGGCCGGGGAAGTTGCCCGCGAAGGTGATGGTCGCCCCGAACTCGCCGAGCGCCCGCGCCCAGGCGAGCACCGCTCCGGCCGCGATGCCCGGCGCGATCAGCGGCAGGGTGACCCGGCGGAACGCGGTGAACCGGGAGGCGCCCAGCGTGGTGGCCGCCTCCTCGAAGCGCGGGTCGGCGGCGCGCAGGGTGCCTTCGACGCTGATCACCAGGAACGGCATGGCGACGAACGCCTCGGCGACCACGACCCCGGCGGTGGTGAAGGGCAGGGTGATCCCGAACCACGAGTCCAGCCACTGGCCCACCACGCCGTTGCGGCCCAGCGCGGAGAGCAGCGCCACACCGCCGACCACCGGGGGCAGCACCAGCGGCAGCGTGACCAGGGCCCGTACGACACCGCGCCCGGGGAACTCGACGCGGGCGAGCAGCCAGGCCAGCGGCACGCCGATCACCAGGCTGACGGCGGTCGCGGCGGTCGCGCACAGCAGCGACAGGCGCAGCGCCTGCCACACCGACGCGCTGGTCAGCTGGTCGGGCAGCTCGGACCACGGGGTCCGGACGAGCAGGGCGATCAGCGGCAGGACCAGGAAGGCCAGGCCGATCAGCGCGGGCACCAGCAGGGGTAGCGGCGCGCCCCGGAAGTTCCGCCTGCCCGCGCGCCGGCGCCGCGGCCCACCCGTGCGGGGGCGGACCGCGGCGCCGGGGTCGTCCAGCGGGGTCACGGCTTGAGGAACCCGGCCGAGGTCAGCACCTTCTGGCCCTCGGCGGACTGCACCAGCGCGATGAACGCCTTCGCGGCCGCGCTGTTCTTCGAGTCCTTCAGCTGCGCGATCGGGTAGTCGTTGATGGCCTGGGCCGACTCGGGGAACTCCACGCCCTCCACCTTGTCACCCGCGGCGTGCACATCGGTCTTGTACACGACCGCCGCGTCCGCCTCCTTCAGCTCCACCTTCGTCAGGGCGGCCTTCACGTCCTGCTCGTACGAGACCGGCGTGAGCTTGAGCTTGCTGGCGTCGAGGGCCTTCTCGGCGGCGGCGCCGCACGGCACCTCCTTCGCGCACAGCACGACCTTCAGGTCCTTGTTCGTCAGGTCCTTGAGGGAGGCGACCTTGTCGGGGTTGCCCGGCAGGGTGGCGATCTCCAGCTGGTTGCGGACGAAGGTCGACGGAGTGCCCGCGGCGTCGCCCTTGTCCGTCACGATCTGCATGGTCTTGGGGCTGGCGGCGGCGAACACGTCCGCCGGGGCGCCGCCCGTGATGCTCGCGGCCAGCGAGTCGCTGCCGCCGAAGCTGAAGGTGACCTTCGTGCCGGGGTGCTCCTTCTCGAACTGCTTGCCCAGCGTCGTGAAGCTCTCCTTGAGCGAGGCCGCGGCGAAGACGGTGACCGTGCCCGAGAGCTTGTCCTTCGACGACGCGGACGACGAGGCCGAGTCCGAGCCGGACGAGTCGTCGGACGAGGAGCACGCGCTCACCGCCAGCAGTGCGGCGGCGCTCGCCCCGGTCACCTGCAGAATCCGGGTGGTGCGGCGGTTCCGGCGCACGGAGGGGGTCGTCACGGGTGTACTCCTGTTCGGAATGAGTGTGTATTCGCTGAGCATACTGCCGCAAATGCAAGGTGTAAGTGCATAGTTGAATCGCATGAGCCAGACTGGATGATCCGACAGATGGTATGTGCGTTTGTTCAGGCGGCCCGGCCGGGTACGGTCCCCCGGGAGGTGGTAGCCCGTGAGCCGAACCCGCGCAGCTGCCCGTACGACCGCCGCCTCGATGGCGGAAGTGGTTCTCGCCGGTGATCTCGCCCGGCCGTCCCGGCTGACCGTCGCCGATCTGGTGCGCTGGCCCCAGCAGGAGGCGACGGTCGCCTTCGAGTGCGCCACCAGCGGCGTGCGGCACCACCGCTTCACCGGCCCGCTCCTGCACGACGTGCTCTCGGCCGCGGGGCCCGGCTTCGACCCCGCCCGGCGCAAGGACCGGCTGCGCTTCCTCATCGCCGTGACCGGCACCGACGGCCATCACAGCCTCATGTCCTGGGCCGAGATCGACCCCGACTTCGGGCGGGCCCCGGTGCTGCTCGCCGCCACCATCGACGGCGCCCCGCTGGACCGGGCGGGACCGCAGCTGGTGCTGCCGCAGGACCGCTGCGGCGCCCGCTACGTCAGCGGGATCACCGCCATCCGCGTGGACGGCGGCTACCGCTCCTGGCCGTGAGCGGCGGTCCTCGGCCGCGCTACGAGGCACCGGGCACCCCGTGCTCCGCCATCGCCCGCCACACCCGGTCCCGGGTCAGCGGCACCTCGGTGAAGCGGATGCCGGTCGCGTCGCGCAGCGCGTTGGCGAACGCGGGGGCCACCGGGTTGAAGGGGCTCTCGCTCATCGACTTGGCGCCGAGCGGGCCGATGGTGTCCGTGGTCCCGATGAAATGGACCTCGGTGCGCGGGACGTCGGCGTACTGGGGGAGGCGGTAGCGGCGGAAGGCGGCCGTGTCGACGGCGCCGCGCGCGTCGAGGCGTACGTTCTCGAAGAGCGTGGCACCGAGCGCCTGGGCGACGCCGCCCTCGATCTGGCCGCGGCACTGCATCGGGTTCATGACCTGCCCGGCGTCGGCCGCGTGCACGCTGCGCAGGATGCGGATCTCGCCGGTGCCAGGGTCGACGGCGATCTTGAACCACTGGGCGTTGAAGGCGACCGAGCGCGGGGTGCCGCCGAAGTGGCCGTCGGCGGTGCACTCGACACCGACGGCGCGCGCGGCCGCGTACACCTCCTTGAGCGGGAGCCGGCCGCCCGGGTGCAGCACCGCCTCCTCCGTGAGCCGGCAGTCGGCGCGCGGGACCCGCAGCCGGGCGGCGGCGAAGTCGAGCAGCAGGTCCGCGAGGGCACGTGCGGCACGCAGGGTGGCCTTGCCCGCCACGACGGTGCCGGTGGAGGCGAAGGCCCCGGTGTCGTGGCGGACGACGTCGGTGTCGGACTGCCGGACGGTGATCCGGTCGACGGTGGTGCCCAGCTCACCGGCCGCGATCTGCCGGTGCACGGTCGTCGTGCCGTTGCCGAACTCGGCGGTGCCGACGGCCAGGTCGAAGGAGCCGTCGGGGAGCAGCGTCGCGGCCGCGTCGGCGATGTGCCCGCCGGGCGGACCCGTCGCGATCATCGCGAGGGCCGCGCCCTCGCCGACCAGCCAGCCCGGGGGAGCGGTGACGTCCGCGGCGCCGGTACGGGCCCGGCGCACGATGTCGACGCACCTGTCGAGGCCGTAGCTGGCGATGTGCAGATCCTCCTCGTGGCCGCCGGGCGTGATCATCGGCTCGTCGGCGCCGATGACGTTGCGGGCCTTGAACTCCAGTGGATCCAGGCCCAGTTCCCGGGCCAGTTCGTCGAAGGCCGACTCGACGGCGAACATCACCTGGCCCAGGCCGTAGCCGCGGAAGGCGCCGGCCGGCACGGTGTGCGTGTAGACGGAGTAGGCGTCGACCTTCTTGTTCGGTGCGCGGTAGACCGCCATGGACTCGCCGACGCTGTGGAACATCACGGCCGGGCCGTGATTCCCGTAGGCCCCCGTGTTGGACACCACCCGCAGCTGGAGCGCGGTGAGCGTGCCGTCGCGGCGCGCGCCCGCCTTCACGCCGATGGTGAAGGGGTGCCGGGTCGTGGCGCCGAAGAACTGCTCGGCGCGCGTGTACTCCAGCTTCACCGGGCGGCGCAGCCGGAGCACGGCGAGCGCCACGATGTCCTCGACGAGCATCTCCTGCTTGCCGCCGAAACCGCCGCCGACCCGGCCCGCGACCACCCGCACCTTCTCGTGCGGCAGGTCGTACAGGTCGCACAGGGCGCGTCGGGTCAGGAACGGGGTCTGCGAGCTGGTCCGCACGGTGAGCCGGTCGTCCTCGTCGAACCAGGCGACCGCGCCGTGCGTCTCCAGGCTGGCGTGCTGCACGCGCTGCGTGCGGTAGGTGCCCTCGTACACCATGTCGGCCGCCGCGAACCCGGCCTCGACGTCGCCGGTCTCGCCGTGCGCCTCGCCGACCACATTGGCCCGGGGGCGGGCGATGCGGGCGGTGGCCGCGTCCTTGTCGTGGACCGTCGGCGCGCCCGGCCGCATCGCCTCCTCCGGGTCGAGCACGGCCGGCAGCACCTCGTACGTCACCTCGATCCGCCGGCAGCCCTCCTCGGCGGCCGCCTCGCTGTCGGCGACGACCGCGGCGACCCGCTGACCGATGTGCCGCACCGTGTCGTCCAGGACGCGCGTGTCGGCCGGGTCCTCCTCCGGGTGCTCGTGGCGGGCGGTGGAGAAGAGCCGGTCGGGGGCGTCGTGGTGGGTGAGGACGAGGTGGACGCCCGGGACCCGCAGCGCGGCGGCGGTGTCGATGGCGGTGATCCGCGCGTGGGCGTGCGGGGAACGCAGCAGCTTCATGTGCAGCAGGCCGGGTCCGCCGGAGAAGTCGAGGTCGAAGGTGTAGCGGGCGGTGCCGGTGACGACCTGGGGGCCGGCCGGCGCGGGCAGATTGCGGCCCACCGCCTCGCCCGCGCACGGTTCCTCGACGTGGCGGACCCCGCGCACGGCGTCCTCGATGGCCCGGTAACCGGTGCAGCGGCACAGGTTGCCCTTGAACGCCCGGGGCAGGTCCGCGAGCTGTTCCTCGTCCAGGGCCGCCGTCGTCATCAGGAAACCGGCGGTGCAGAAACCGCACTGGAAGCCCTGCGCGTCGAGGAACTTCCGCTGTACGGGATGGAGTTCGCCGTCCGGTGCCGCCAGGCCCTCGACCGTGGTGACCGTACGGCCGTCGGCGCGGAAGGCCGGGTAGAGGCAGCTGTGCACCGGGGCGCCGTCGACGTGGACGGTGCAGGCACCGCAGTCGCCCGCGTCGCAGCCCTTCTTCACGCCGAACCAGCCGCGCTCGCGCAGGTACGTGCGCAGACACTGGCCCGGGCGCGGATCCTCGGCGTGGGTACGCCCGTTGACCTCAACCTTCATCGTTGCCCTCCAGCCCTGACGGGCCTCCCAGTTCGCGGCGGATCTCCTCCGCGTACCGGAACGTCATGTGGCGCCGCCACGCGGGCAGCCCGTGGATGTCGTCGAACCACTCCTCGTCCGCGACGGCCGCCCCGATCGCCGCGCGCAGCGTCCCGGCGGACGGGGGCAGCGGGAACCACAGCCGCACCGGCCGCACGGTGGACGCCGTGACGGTCACCGCGAGCGAGCCGTCGGACGGGTCGAGGGCGCCGATGACCAGCACACCGGAGCGGCCGAGCCCGTACAGCGACGCCTGCCGGAACGCCGTACGGCAGGCCAGGGCGCGTGCGGGCAGCGTCACCGAGCGCAGCAGCTCGCCCTCGGCGCGGGCCGTGCGTCCGGCGCCGGTGACGAAGTCGGCGACCGGCACCCGGCGGCGTACGCCGTCCTGGGCCAGCAGCAGGCACTCCCCGTCGAGCGCGGCCGTCAGCGAGATCATCGGGCCCGCCGGGAGGCCGTTGCAGAGGTTCCCGCCGACCGTGGCCATGTTCCAGATCTTGAACGAGGCGAGGAAGGCCCGGCAGCACCGCTCGAACAGCGGGGCCGCCGGTTCCGCCAGCTCCTTCGCGAAACCGGACAGTTGGGCGATGGTGCAGGTCGCGGCGATCTCCAGGGAGCCGTCCGGGTGCCGCTCGACCGGCGTCCAGCCGGTGCGGCTGAGGTCCACCAGGCGCCGCAGCCACGGCTGCGGCTCGGAGAACAGATACGTGCCGCCGCCCAGCCAGGCGTCGCCGGGCCGCCAGGGAGCGGGCACCCGTCCGTCCCGGATCTCGGCCACCGTGTTCAGGTCCATGGCGGTCAGTGAAGCAATCCGCGGCGGGCCCGCACGACTGGTGCACCACACGGAATCCGCCCGCCGCGCGGGCCGCCTTTTGGTGAATCAACCAAGGGGTGTTTCGCCCGGTTCACCTTGCACTTACTATGCGATCACTCGTATTCACCTGGTGATTGCGAGATGCCGGGTGGTTGATCCCCCGCCCGGTGGCCGCACGAGGAGCCGGAACGCATGCACGTCGAGAACCTCCTGGGGGACCAGAATCTGGGCCTGCGCCCGCTGTGGGCCGACGGCGCGTCGCTGCGGCGGGAGATCAGCGGGGTGACGGTCACCGACCTGGAGGATCCGGTCCGCTTCGTGCGGGCCGGCGAGGCCGTGCTCAGCGGCCTCGTCTGGTGGACCGCGCAGGACGGCGAGGGCAAGGCGGACCGGTTCGTCCGCGCGCTGCGGGCCGCGGACGCCGCCGTCCTGCTGGCCGGCGAGGAGACGCACGGCGCCGTCCCCGACGAGCTGATCGAGGCGTGCGCACGGCACGGGATGCCGCTGGCGGGCGTACCGCCGCACGTGATGTTCCGGGCCGTCACCGAGAGCGTGTACGTGCAGCAGTGGGGCGAGTTGAGCCGACGCCACGCCCTCCCCGCGCACCTGCGCGAACGGCTCGGGCGGCTCCTCGCCCAGGACGCCGGACCGGGCGCGATCCTCGCGGCTGCCTTCGCGCACCTGCGGACGGGAACCGCCGCGTCCGTGCTGACCGGCGCGGGACGGACGGTCGCGGCCACCCCGGCCGGCTCCGGCTCCGATGGCGTCTTCGAAGGGGCCGGGGCCGCCGTGCCGGTGGAGGCGGACGGCCTGTCGCCCTACGAGCGCTGGGAGTTGCGGCTGTCCGATCCCGACGCCGTGCCGCCGGGGCTGGTGCACGAGGTGGCGGCCGTCCTCGCACGCTGTCAGGAGGCGCTGGCCCGGCGCGGGGCCGCCGCCCGGCGGGCCGCAGGCGAGCTGGGCGCACTCCTCGCCGGGCCCGGCGCCGACGGCGACGCCGGGGGAGCGGACATCGAGCGCGGCCTGCGGGCCTGCGGGCTGCCGGCCGAGGGGCCGTACCGGGTGATCGCCGCCGCCACGGGTTCCCGGCGGGGCGGGGCCGCGGAAGGGGCGCTGGCGGAAGTGGCGGCCTGGACGGCAACCGGGCCCGCGGCCGTGGGACGGCTCCCGGACGGCACCGCCTTCGCCGTCGTCGCCGCGAACGTCGCCGGTGACCAGCCCGCTGACCGGTCCCCTGACCAGCCCGGCGACGGGTCCGCCGACGGGTCCGCCGGGGTGTGGTCGCGCGTCGCCGCCTGTGTCCCCGACGAACCCTTGTACGGGGGAACCGGCACCCCGGCCGCCGGGCCGCGAGAGCTCGCCGGGGCCCTCGCCGAGGCCCGCTACGCCCTCAGCTGCGCGAGCGGCGGCGCCCCCGGCGTCTCGGCGCTCGTCGACACCGCCGGTCTCGGCGGCCTCGGCGCGCTTCTGGCCGGGGTGCCCGCGTCGGTCCGGGCCGTCTACAGCAGGACCGTGCTGGGCCCGCTGTTCGACGCGGAGACCGCGTCCGCCGCCGCCCTCCTGGAGACCCTGCGGGCCTTCCTCACCTGCGACTGCTCCTGGGCCCGCACCGCCGAGGCGCTCCATCTGCACGTCAACACCGTGCACTACCGGGTCCGGCGCATCGAACACTTCACCGGCCGCGATCTGTCCCGGCTCCCGGACCGACTGGACCTCTGGACGGCCCTGCTCTGCCGGGGGACGGGCGAGGGGTGACGGGGCCGGGTGACGAAGGGCGGCCGGCGGCGGTCGATCAGACCCGGTCGATATGGACGTTGGTCGACTTCACCCGGGCCGTGGCCTCCACGCCGACCTCCAGCTCCAGCTCCTCGACCGCTTCACGGGTGAGCAGCGACACCAGCCGGTGCGGACCCGCCTGGATCTCGACCTGTGCGGCGACGTCACCGAGCTTGATCGCGGTCACGATGCCGGGGAAGGCGTTGCGGACCGACGTGTAGGAGGAGTCCTCCTCACCGGTCCCGCTCTTGGCGAGTTCGACGGAGAACGCCGCCAGGTCCTTCCCGTCGATGAGCCGCTTGCCGCTCTCGTCCCGATGGGTCGTCACTCGTCCCGCGTCCGCCCACCGGCGGGCGGTGTCCGGGCTCACGCCGAGCAGTCGTGCTGCCTGGCCGATCGTGTATGACTGCATGCGCGCCAAGATATCCGGGACATCCGGGCCCATCGGCCACACCCTGTCCCGCGCCGGGCGGCATGACGCGCGCTGCCGATCCACGTCGTCCGTCGACCCTCACGTGCACTTTATGTAGCACGTCGATTACGCTCGGTCGCGATGAAGATCCTGTCGGTGCGCCGTGGCGGCCGTCCCGGGGCGTGGACCGGGGCCGCCCTCGTCGTCCTTCTCGCCGCGCTGCTGCACCTGCTGGCCTGCGCCCACGGGCCCGCCGCGGACGGGGCCGGGCGCGCCGACACCATCGCGGCGACCAGCGCCGCCGTCTCCCACGCCACCACGGCCGCCCACCGCACCGACAGCGGCGGTGACGGCGACGCGCGCTGCCGGGGCATGGACGAACCGACCGCCCAGCCACCGCGCGACCGCGCCCCCGCCGAAACCGTGCGGAGCGCACCGGCGGCCGAGCCGCGCCTCTCGTCGCCCGCGCCGTCGCACGGGCGACCCCCCGGCGCGGGACGGCACACGGAGTGCTCTGCCCCAGGGGACCGGGCCCGCCTGGGCGTGTGGCGGACCTGATCCCGACCGGCTCGGCCCAGGCCCGGGAACCGTCCGGCGACGGCGTCCCGCGACCGCGCCCGGCCTCCGTCCCCTTTCCGTAGTTCCGTCCGCACGCACCGGCCGGCCGCCGCACCGGCGCCGGCCGCGGGAGAGACACGCCATGCACCAGACCACCCGCACCACCGCTCCGGCCGCCCCCGCCGGACTCCTCACCGGCACCACACGCGCGGCCCGCACCCCGGCCGGACTGGTCGGCGACACCCCCGTCCTGTGGATCGGTGAACCGTTCACCGCCACCGGGCGCGGCTTCTGGGCCAAGCTCGAAGGACACAACCCCGGCGGCATCAAGGACCGCACCGCCCTGCACATGGTGCGGGCCGCCCGCGAACGCGGCCACCTGGCGCCCGGTGCCCGCATCGTCGAATCCACCTCCGGCACGCTCGGCCTCGGTCTCGCCCTCGCCGGAGCCGCCTACGGGCACCCGGTCACCGTCGTCACCGACCCCGGCATCGAACCGCTCATGACCGGCCTGCTCACCGCCTACGGCGCGGACGTCCAACTCGTCGACACCGCGCACCCGGTGGGCGGCTGGCAGGAGGCCCGCAGGCGCCGCGTCGCGGAACTCCTCGCCGCCCACCCCGGCGCATGGTGCCCCGACCAGTACAACAACCCCGACAACGTCGCCGCCTACGCCCCGCTCGCCCATGAACTCGTCGCCCAGCTGGGCCGGATCGACACTCTCGTCGTCTCCGTCGGCACCGGCGGACACTCGGCCGGAACCGCGTCCGTCCTGCGCCGCTCCTTCCCCGCCCTGCGGGTCGTCGGGGTCGACGCCACCGGATCCACCCTCTTCGGCCAGCCCGCCGCCGCCCGGCTGATGCGCGGCCTCGGCAGCAGCATCCACCCGCGCAACGTCCACCACGCCCTCTTCGACGAGATCCACTGGACCGCTGCCCCCGAAGCCGTCTGGGCGGCCCGCGGGCTGGCCCGGCACCACTACGCCACCGGCGGCTGGAGCGTCGGCGCCGTCGCACTCGTCGCCCGCTGGCTCGCCCGCACCCTGCCCGCCGAGAACCGGATCGTCGCCGTCTTCCCCGACGGCCCGCAGCGCTATGTCGGCACCGTCTTCGACGACGCGTACTGCGCCGAGCACGGGCTCCTCGGCCGGCCCCCGGCCGACGATCCCGACGAGATCGCCCGCGCCACCGACCGGGTCGTCACCCGCTGGACCCGCTGCACCCATGTCACCGACCCCCGCGACCCCGCCCCGCGCCTGCTCACCGGAGCGACCCGATGAGGGCGGTGTGGCGGCAGACCCGCTCCTTCTCCGCACCGGTACGGCTGCTGATGATCAATCAGTTCGCCATCAACCTCGCGTTCTACATGCTCATGCCCTACCTGGCCGCCCATCTCGCCGGACCGCTGGGCCTCGCCGCCTGGGCCGTCGGACTCGTCCTGGGTGTCCGCAACTTCTCGCAACAGGGCATGTTCCTCATCGGCGGCACCCTCGCCGACCGCCTCGGCTACAAGGCCCCGATCATGGCGGGCTGCCTGCTGCGCACCGTCGGCTTCGGACTGCTCGGCTGGGTCGACAACCTGCCCGCCCTGATCGCCGCGTCCGCGGCCACCGGATTCGCCGGGGCGCTGTTCAACCCGGCCGTACGCGCCTATCTCGCCGCCGAGGCGGGGGAGCGTCGCGTGGACGCCTTCGCCACCTTCAACGTCCACTACCAGGCGGGCATGCTGCTCGGCCCGCTGGTCGGACTCGCCCTGCTGGCCGCCGACTTCCGGCTCGTCTGCACCGTCGCCGCCGTCCTCTTCGCGGCGCTCACCGTGCTCCAGTGGCGGGCCCTCCCGGCGCGCCGCGGCGAACCGGCGGCCGCCGCCCCGTCCGGCGTTCTCGGGCAGTGGCGCACCGTCATCGGCAACCGCCCGTTCCTGCTCTTCGCCGTCGCGATGACCGGCTCCTACGTACTGACCTTCCAGGTCTATCTGGCGCTGCCCCTCGCGGCGGGCCGGGCGCTGGGATCGCGCGGCACGTGGGCGACGAGCGGTCTGTTCGTCGTCTCGGCCGCCGTCGCCGTCGCCGGTCAACTACGGCTGACCGGCTGGGCGAAGCGCCGCTGGGACCCCGAGCGGGCCCTGGTGCGGGGGCTCGCCGCGATGGGCCTGGCCTTCCTGCCGCTGGCCCTCACCCCGCCCGGCGCCCGGGCGGGCGTCGTCCTCGCCCTCGTCGCCGCGGTGGTCCTGCTGGCCGTCGGCGGGGCCGTCGTCTACCCCTTCGAGATGGACACCGTCGTCTCGCTGTCCGGCAATCGCCTGGTGGCCACGCACTACGGCCTCTACAACACGGTGTCGGGCCTGGGCATCACCCTCGGCAACCTCGCCACCGGCGCCCTCTGGGACTTCGCCGTTCGGCATGACGCCCTGTGGCTGACCTGGTCGGCGCTGACCGTGACCGGCCTCGTCTGCGCGTCGTCGGTCGCCGCGCTGGCCCGCAGCGGACGCCTCGCGGCACGGAGGGAGCCCGAACTCGTCGCCGCATAGGCGGGTCCGGCCCGAATCGCGCGGTTCCGCTCCCGACCCCGCCGCCCGCTCAACCGGCGCGCGGCGGACTGCGTCTCCCCACCCGGGGCACCCGGGCTCGGCGACCGAGCCGGGTGCGCGGAGCGACGCAGGAGCAACGGGAGGCGTACGGCATGGAGATCTCCGGCATCTTCACGGCGATCGTGATCGGCATTGTGATCGGCATCCTGGGCCGTCTGGTGATTCCCGGCCGGCAGCGCATCGGTGTGCTCTGGACGATCCTCGTCGGGATCGCCGCCGCGCTCGTCGGCACGGCCGTCGCCGGGGCCTTCGACGTCGCGGACACCCCGGGCGTCGACTGGATCGAACTGGCCGTCCAGATCGGCCTCGCGGCGCTGGGCGTCGGCGGGGTGGAGCGGCTGAAGAGCCGCCGCTGAGCGCGGCGGCACATCCGCGACGCTCACGAGCTGTCCGAACGGCTCGGACCAGGCCGGCCGATCCGCTCCCACGCCTCCCGGTCCCGTACGTACAGCGGAGCCGCCGCGGTGATCGCCCGGGTCTGTGCGGAGCCCCGGGACAGTCGCCAGCGCACGGTGCCGGTGACCCGGGCGGCGCAGGAGGAGATGAACTCCTGGCACGCGGAGCGGAGTTCGCCGTACCAGCGGCCTTCCAGGGCCTCGCGCACCCAGACCTGTTCGAGGTGCATCTTCTCCCGGACGGTCTCGGCGGCGAGCGTCGCCGTCTCCAGGTGCCGGTACGTCCTCAGGAGCAGTGCGGCGGCGGGCATCTCCCGCAGTTCGAGGACCTTGTGGCCGCCGGGCAGGTGCTCCAGGCCGCTGTAGCGGCCGATGCCGTGGGCGCCCGCCCGGAGGTTGAGCGCCTCGATCAGCTCGGGGAGCGGCAGCGGGCGGCCGTCCAGGGCCGTGGGGACGCCGTGCGCGAAGGCGATCTCCACGCTCTCGTCGGCGGGCGGCTCGGCGGGGCGGGCCGTCCAGCTGTACAGGTGCTCGGGGACCGGGTGGTCCTCCGGGTCGTCGAGGACGCCCGACTCGAACTCCCGGCACCACAGGTTCGCGTCGACGCTCGCCACCCGCTTGCCCAGGTGCGGCAGCCCGATCTCCTCCAGCTCGCGCGCCTTGTCGCCGCGGTCGACCGGGTCGAGGTCGTACGGGCTGCCGTACGGCACGGCGCAGCCGAGCAGGTCGAGGGCGCCGTTGAGACGGCGCAGCGTGTTCTGCGACGGGTTCGCCGTGTGCACGATCGCCGCCGCGTCCAGCTCCGTGGCCAGGTCCAGGGCGAGGCGGGCGATCAGCGGGCGGCTCAGGGACGAGCTGACCGGATGGGTGTCCAGGTAGACGGCCTGCGCGGCGATCGCCGGGCGGACGAAGGAGTCGGCGAAGGTGTGCCGGGCGTCCACGAGGTGCAGCCGCACCCCGAGGTGGCCGGTGGTGTGCCGCAGCTCGTCGGCGTCCTCGCCCGCGCCCAGGTCGGCGCTGAAGGCGTGCACGTCCGTGAAGCCGGCGCGGACCAGCCGGTGCAGCAGATAGGTGCTGTCCAGGCCGCCGCTGAACAGGGTGACCACCGGCCGGTGCCGGTCGAGCGCGGGGCCGGTGAGATCGGCGAACGAGCGGATCCGCGGCCGGTGCGGGACGCTCACCCGGTGGCCTCCCGCACTCTGCGCAGCTCCTCGGTGAAGGCCCGCGGGGTCGGTTCGTGCAGGAGGGCCGCGAGCGGGATGCCGAGGCCGAGCAGCTCGCGCAGCGTCTCGACGACGTGGACGACCTTGAAGGAGTCGCCGCCCAGGTCGAAGAAGTCGTCGTCGGGACCGATGGTGTCCACGGCGAGCACGTCGCGCCACACCGCGACGACCATCGCGTCGAGATCACCGCTCACGGTCACGGCCGGGCGCGGCGCGGAGGCGGCCGCCGCCCGCTTCTCCAGGACCGCCCGGTCCAGCTTGCCGTTGGCGGTCAGCGGCAGCGCGGCGACCACCTCGACGGTGCGCGGCACCAGGGCGCGGGGCAGCCGGTCGCGCAGACCCGCGCGGACCGCGGGGCCCAGTTCGTCCGGCGGCGGCGCGCCGTCCCCGGGCACCACGAACACGGCGAGGGCCTTGTCCGCGCCCGTGCCGTGCGCCACGACCGCCGCCTGCCGGACTCCCGCACAGGACAGCGCCGTCGCCTCGATCTCGGCGGGCTCGACCCGGATGCCGCGGATCTTCACCTGGCGGTCGACGCGGCCCAGGAACTCCAGCGCGCCGTCGGGACCGGCCACCCGCACCAGATCGCCGGAGCGGTACATCCGTCCGTACGGCGTCGCCACGAACCGCTCGGCGGTCAGCTCGGGCCGGTGCAGATAGCCGAGGCCCAGGCCCGCGCCGCCGATGTACAGCTCGCCGGGCTCGCCCTCGGGCACCGGCCCGCCCGCCGCGTCGAGGACGTGCAGCTCGGTGCCCCGGACCGGGCCGCCGATCAGCACCGCCGCCGGGTCCGGGTCGCGCGGGCAGATCCAGTACGTGCAGTAGACCGTGCACTCGCTGGGCCCGTAGAGATTCGTCAGGGAGGCGGTGGAGCGGGCGTGGAAGCGGGCCACCAGGCCGGGGGCGAGCGGTTCGCCGCCGGTGAGGACCTGGCGCAGGCCGTCGTACCGCTCGTTCGGGTCACGGGCCAGCAGGAACAGGTCGAGGAGCGAGACCACGCAGTAGAACGTGGTGACCGCGTGGTCGCGGATCAGCGCCGCCAGATGGTCGGCGTCGCGCTGCCGCCCCGGCTCGGCGACGACGACCGCGGCGCCCGCGAGCAGCGGCCAGTACGTCTCGCTCAGGTACATGTCGAAGGTGCACGCCGTGTGGTGGATCATCCGGTCGCGCTCGTCCATCCGGTGCGTCGACTGCAGGGCGTGCAGCCGGGAGGCGAGGGCGGCATGGCTGATCAGCGCGGCCTTGGGGCGGCCGGTGGACCCTGAGGTGTGGATGACCACCACCGGGTCGTCGGGCGACGCGTCGAGCGCGGGCGCCGGACCGGCCGGATACGCGGCGCACTCCTCGTCCGTCAGCACCTCGGCGAGCCCCGCGAACCGCTCCCGCAGCCGGGCGTCGGTGAGCACGATCCGCGGCGCGCAGTCCCGGGTCGTCGCCCGGACGCGCTCCGGCGGATCGCCGGGGTCGAGCGCGGCGTGCGCGGCGCCCGCGAACGCCGCGCCGAGCAGCGCCACGAAGAACTCCACGGACCGTTCGTGGTGCACGACGACCCGGTCGCCGGGACCGACGCCGTGCGCGCGCAGCGCCGCCGCGGTGCGCAGCACGCGGTCCTTCAGCTCGCCCATGGAGACGACCGTCCGGCCGGAGATCAGGGCGGGCAGCTCCGGGTCGCGGTCCCAGCGCTCCAGGAGCAGGGCGTCGATCCGGTGCGCCCGGCTCACGCGCTCGCCTCCTTCGCGAAGTGGCCGAGGCTGTCGGCGACGGCGGCCGCGAGCGGCGCCGGGCTCTCCGTGAGCAGCAGATGGCCGCCCGGCAGCCACACGGTCCGGGCGCGGTCGCTGAACAGCTCCCAGTCCTCGGTGCGCTCCTGCGGGCACAGCGGGTCCTCGTCGCCGAACACCGCGAGCAGCGGGCAGTCCAGGAGCGGCTCGGGTCCCGAGCTGTACTCCTCGACGGCCCGCATGTCGGCGACGATCGACGGCAGCAGCAGCGCCAGCATCTCCTCGTTCGCCGCCAGCGACTCGGGTACGCCGCCGAACTCCCGCAGGATGTCGAGGATCTGCTCCCGGTCGTCGGTGTCCCGCAGCAGCCGCCGCCCGGGACCGGGCCGCTCGGTGACCGCCCACTGCGACACCGCCACGAACCCGGCCACCGGCACGTCGCCGGTGCGCTGCAACGCCCGTACGGCCTCCAGCGCGAGCACCGCGCCGGAGCAGACGCCGACCACGAGCAGCGGCGCCGAGCCCGGCAGGGCGCGGGCCGTCGCGACGACGTCCGCCGTCAGCTCGGCGAGCCCGCCGACGGGTTCGCGCACCCGGGACTCGCGCCCCGGCAGCCGCGCCGTGGCCACCGCCCAGTCCGCGGGGGCGTGCGCGGCGAACGCGGCACCGCTCGCGGCGCCCGCACCCGCGTGCGGCACGAGCAGCACCCGCCAGGCCGCCCCCTCGGGGCGGGCGCCGTCGAGCCTGAAGGTCTTCACCGGCATCCGTGCGTCACCCTGCCGTCACGAACTCGGCGAGCCCGCGCGCCAGATGGCCCGGGTCGTCGGCGCCGACCAGCTCGCGCGCGGAGTGCATGGACAGGCCGGGAACGCCCACGTCGACGGTCGTCACCCCGAGCCGGGCCGCCGTGATCGGCCCGATGGACGTGCCGCACGGCAGCGCGTTGTTGGACACGAACCGCTGCCACGGCACGTCGGCCCGCTCACAGGCGGCGGCCCACGCGGCGAAGCCGGTGCCCTCGGTGGCGTACCGCTGGTTCACGTTGACCTTGACGACCGGACCGGCGTTCGGCAGCGGGTGGTTGTCGGGGTCGTGCAGCTCCGCGTAGTTGGGGTGGACGGCGTGCGACATGTCGGCGGAGACGCACAGGCCGCCCGCGAGCGCCCGCTCCCAGTCCTCGGCGCCGCCGCCGCGCGCGGTCACCGAACGGTGCAGCACCCGTTCCAGGAGCGGCCCCTGGGCGCCGGTCTCGGAGCCGCTGCCGGTCTCCTCGTGGTCGAACGCGGCGAGCACCGGCACCCGGTCGGAGGCCGCCGACGCGGCGGCGAGCAGCGCGGTGACGCCCGCGTGCACGGAGACGAGGTTGTCCAGGCGGGACGACACGATGAACTCCCGCCGGGCGCCGAGGAGTCCGGGCGGCTGCACGTCGTGCAGCATCAGGTCCCAGCCCAGGATGTCGGCCGCGTCGATCCCGCCCTCGTGCGCGACCCGGCGCAGCAGCGCGCCGCGCTCGGGGGCGCCGAGCGACCAGACCGGCTGGGTCTGCCGCTGCCGGTGCAGGGCCAGCCCGTCGTTCACGCTGTGGTCCAGGTGGATCGCCAACTGCGGTACGCGCAGGAGGGGTTCGTCGATCCGGACGAGGGCGGAGGTGCCGTCGCGCAGGGTCAGGCGGCCGGAGATGCCGAGGTCCCGGTCGAGCCAGGTGTTGAGCGGGACCCCGCCGTAGATCTCCACGGCGACCTGCCGCCAGCCCGCCCGGCCCGTGTCGGGGGTCGGCTTGACGCGCAGGTTCGGCGAGTCGGTGTGCACGCCCATGATGCGGAACGGCGCGTGGGCCGGGGCGCCCTCGGGCACGTACCAGGCGATCAGCGCGCCGCCCTTGGCCAGGTAGCGGCCGCCGCTGTGGCCGGTCCACTCCTCGGTGCCGGTCAGCTCGGTGAACCCGGCCTTCTCCAGGCGCCGTACCGCCGAGGCCACCGCGTGGTACGGGGACGGGCTCTCCCGCAGGAACGTCAGCAGGTCCTCGACGTGCTCGGCTTGTGTGGGCTGGTTCATTCGGCTTCCGCCTCCAGAGGCAGGGGGTGAGGGTGGTCGAGCAGCGCCGCGAGGGGGCGCCCGGGGTGCGTGCACAGCTCCCCGAGCAGCACGGCGTAGGACGAGAGGAGTTCGTCGGCCGTGGGCGCGTCCCACAGGTCGGCCGAGTACTCCAGGAAGGTGCGCAGGCCGCGCGCCGGGTCGCGGCGCGGGGAGAGGCCGAAGACCAGCTCGGCGCGGGCCACGGGCGGCGCCAGGTCCTCGACCTCGACGTCGAGTCCGGGGATCTCGATGTCGGTGTCGGGATAGTTCTGGAAGGCGAGCACGTTCGGCACCCGGTCGGGCACCTCGGTGGCGCCCGCGTCGCGCATCGCCCGCATGATGCGGGTGGTCGGCAGGACGTGCGCCATCGCGGCGAGCGCTTCGGCGCCGGTGCGGGTGACCAGCTCGGCGAAGGTCTCGCCGGGGTCGATCCGTACCCGCACCATCACCGAGGTCGACACCATCGCCACCAGCGAGTCGCCGGCCGTGCCCTCCCGGTTGGCGTACGGCACGGCCAGCAGGACGTCCCGCTCGCCGGACAGCCGGGCCAGGTGCACGCCGAGCGCGGCGGCCGCGACCGCGAACGGCGTCTGCCGCACGGACGCCGCGAGCCCTTCCATCGCCGTACGGACCTCGGCGGACACGGTGCCGCGCGCGGTGCCGCCCGCGCCGCTGAGCAGGTCGGGCCGCGGCCGGTCCGTGGGCGTATCGAGCCGGCACGGCACGCCCTCCAGGTACCGCGCGCAGAACGCGGCGCGCCGCTCCTCCTCGGCCGGGTCGTGCGCGGCGAGCTGTTCGCGGGCGTACTCCGGGGCCTGCGCGGACGGTGCGGGCAGGGTGTGCGGCCGGCCGGCGGTCGCTGCCGTGTACAGCTCGGCCAGCTCCGCCATCAGGACCGAGTGGGACCAGCCGTCGGCGCTGACGTGGTGCAGCACGAACATCAGCACCCAGCTGTCGTCGGTCACCTTCAGCAGCCGGCAGCGCGGGAACGTGGGCTCGGCGAGGTCGAACGGCTTCGCCGCCATGCGACGGCACACCGCGTCCGCCCGCTCCCGTGCCGCCTCGGGGGCGAGCCGGGAGAGGTCGTCGACCGGCAGCCGCGGGGGCGGCGCGTCGACCACCTCCTGCGACCAGGCACCGTCCGCGTCCCGTACGAAACGGGTCCGCAGGGCGTGGTGCCGCTCCACGAGCCCGGCCAGGGCCGTGCGCAGCGCGACCGGGTCCAGGGCGCCCCGGAAGCGGATCCTGGTCGGCACGTTCCACACCTCCGCGTGGGGAACGGCGTGGTGACCGGCGATCATCCGGTCCTGCTGCGGGCTGACGGGAGCACGGTCGACGACCCCGTCCCCAGGGCTCGGCGCGCTCAACTCCTCCTGCACTGAGAACAGGTGACGGGTCATCGCCTCCGGAGTCGGGTCGGCGAAGAAGTCCGCGAGCGGGATCTCCGCGCCCAGCACCTCCCGCACCCGGTTCACGAGGCGGATCGCCGTGATCGAGTTGCCGCCGAGGTCGAAGAAGTCGGCGTCGTCGGCGAGGTCGTCCACGCCGAGCACCGCACGCCACACGGCCCGCACCTCGGCCCGCACCTCGTCGCCCGCGCCGGACGGCCCCGGGCGAGTGTCCCGCACGGTTCCCGCCGCGTCCTCCACCATGGCGCGCAGCACCCGGTCGAGGTCGGCCAGCAGGCCCCGGACCGTCCCGTCGTCGAAGAGCCCGGCGTCGTAGCGGATCCGCAGCCGCAGCCCCGACGGCGAGCGCACCGCCATGAGCGCGAGTTCGAGCGGCGACGACGAGGCGCCGCCCGGCACGTCGGACGCGGTGAGCCCCGGCAGGTCGACGCGGGTGAGCGGCGCCGCGTCCAGGTCGGCGGAGACCGTGACCAGCGGCCGCGGCCGCCCCGCGCCCGGACCCAACCGCGCTGCCAGTTCGTCGGGGTCGACCCGCTGGTGCCGTTCGGCCTCGAAGAGGGCGTCGCGGGTGGCCCGCACCGCGTCGGTGACCGTGGTGCCGTCGGTGAGCGTCGCACGCAGCGGCAGCACCGCCGCGTGGAAGCCGACCGTCCGCGCGGTCGCGGGCGCGCGCCGGGCGAACGTCGAGCCGACGACGAACTCGTCGAGTCCCGTCCGCTCGCGCAGCACCAGCTGCCAGGCGGTGAGCAGCGTCGCGAACAGAGTCACGCCCTGCTGTCCGCTCCACTCCTGCACCGCCGCCGTGCGCGCCGCGTCGAGGCAGGTCTCGGCCGCGCCGCCGCGCCCCGACACCCGCCGTCCGCGCGGCCGGTCGGTCGGTGGCGCGAGGACCGGCGGCATCGGGTCCAGGTTCTTCAGCCACCACTCCAAGTCCGCTTCGTCCGAAGAAGGTTCGGTCGCGTCGACGGTCGAACCGGCGGGGTCCGGGAAGTGCGGGGCGCGCCCCCGGACGTGGGCCGTGTACAGCTCCTGGAGGTCGTCCGCGAGCAGCCGCGCCGAGTGGCCGTCCGTGATCAGGTGGTGCAGACCGAGCAGCAGGACGTGGTCGTCGTCGGCGAGCGCGAGCAGCTGCGGCGCGAACAGCGGGCCGTCGGCGAGGTCGAAGGGGCGGGTGCTCGCCGCGCGCAGGGCGGCCTCGACCGCCGCGTCCGGGTCCTGCTCCCGGGCGTCCGTCACCACGAGCGGGACGCGCGCCTGCGCCCGCACGATCTGCTGGAGCAGCCCGTCGTCCCCGCCCGCGCGGAACACCGTGCGCAGCCCCGGGTGCCGGGCCACGAGTCCGTCGACGGCGGCGGTCAGGGCGCCCTCGTCGAGCGGGCCGCGCAGCCGCACCGCCTGCACCTCGTTGTACGCGGCCGGGTCACCGGCCAGCTGCGCGGCGAGCCAGAGCCGGCGCTGGGCGGCGGTCGCGGGCGCGGTGACGTCCTCGGCCGGCGTGACGTCCTGCGCCGCCGTCGCCTCCCGCAGCGCGGCGAGCCGGTCCAGTCCCGCCCGCGCCAGGCCGGCGGGCATCCCGAAGTCGACCAGGGCGGCGATCTCGTCGACGCCCGCCTCCCGCAGCGCCGCGACCACCGGCGCGCACGTCCCGGGCGTGCCGATCAGCGCCCGCTCGTCGCAGTACCGGTCGTAGGCGCGCAGGAACAGGTACTCCAGGTCGTCCTCGCTCGCCTCCGCCACGTCCCGTTCGCCCGAGGCGACGGCACCGGCCGCCGACCGCATCTGGAGCGACGCGCGCAGATACCGGGTCATCGGCTCGCGCGCCTGCGCCCGTGCGGTCGCGTGGTCGTCGGCGAGATAGGTGTGCAGGAGAACGGTGACGCGGCCCGCGTCCGGATCGAGGCCGTGCCGGGCGCGGGCGGCACGGTAGTGGGCGATGTTCGCGGCGAGCTCGGCGACGGACTGGTTCATCAGGTTCGTGACGATGCCGAGATCGCGGCGGGCCGCCTCCTCGTACGACTCCCGGCGCCCGGACGTCGCCAGGAACATCGGCGGAGCCTCCTGCACCGGCCGCGGCAGCGTCGCCACGTCGGCCGGGCGGCCGTCGCCGCTCTCCCGGCGCACGGTGCCGCCGCGCCACAACTCCCGTACGGTGTCGAGGTGTTCGAAGGCTGTCTCGGTGCGCCGGGCGAACCGCTCCGGGTGCAGGACGAAGTCCCGCGCGTGCCAGCCGGTGGCGCAGCCGAGCCCCACCCGGCCGCCGGACAGCCGGTCGACGACCGCCCACTCCTCGGCGACCCGCACCGGATCGTGCAGCGGCAGCACCACGGAGCCCGCGTTCAGCCGGATCCGCTCCGTCTCCCGGGCGAGCGCGGCGGCGAGCACGGCCGGGTTCGGGAAGAGGCCGCCGAAGGAGTGGAAGTGCCGCTCGGGGATCCACAGCGAGCTGAAGCCGTGCGTGTCGGCGAACCGGGCCGTCTCCACGATCCGCTCGTACGCCTGCGAGGTGTCCTCGGCGTCCGGGTAGTCGCCGAAGAAGTAGACGCCGAAGTCCGGTGCGGGTCGCGGGCGTTGGGGCTTGATGACCTGCTTCGGCCGGGCCGCCGGGAAGAACCCGCCCTCGCGCAGCTCCCGCAGCGAGCCCTTCACCGCGTCCGTGACCCGTTCGACGTCCGCGTCCGTGTGGGCCGTCGACAGATAGAAGCTGCGCCACTCCCAGACGTAGATCCCGCGCAGCAGCAGATGCCGGTACAGCAGCTCCATGTCCGCACGGTGCGTGAAGCGGAACATCGAACCGAAGTGGGCCACCTCCAGCGGGAACTCCTCGGCGCGGAAGAACGCGTTGAGGTCCTCGGCGAGCGCGTCGGTACGGGCGTTGAGCCGCTCCTGCAGGGCCGGGCCCTCGGCGACGAGGTGCGTGAGGACCGCCTTGGCGGCCGCCATCGACAGCGGGTGCTGGAGGTACGTACCGCCGAAGAAGGTGGTCTCCACGCCGGGCGCACTGTCGTCGCCGTAGCGCCAGAACCCGCCGTCGACCCCGTCGAGGAGATCGGCGCGGCCCGCGATCGCGCCGACCGGGAAACCGCTGCCGAGCGCCTTGCCGTACGTGGCCAGGTCGGGGACCACGCCGAAGTGGTGCTGGGCGCCGCGCGGATGCGGACGCAGACCGGTCAGCATCTCGTCGAAGAGCAGCACGATGCCGCGCCGCCGGGTCAACTCACGCAGCGAGCGCAGGAAACCGACCGGGCGCAGACCCGGATTGCGGCACTGGACGGGCTCCACGACGACGGTGGCGATGGAGTCGCCGAGCGCGTCGATGGTGTCCAGGGCCTCCTGGCTGCCGTACTCCAGGACCAGCAGATCGGCGACCGCGCTCGCCGGGATGCCGCGCGACACCGGCACGGCCCGGCCGCCGTCAGATCCCGGGCGGCCGAGCACCGGGTCGATGTGGCCGTGGTAGGAGCCCCGGAACATGACGACACGGTCGCGGCCGGTCGCGGCGCGCGCGAGCCGGATCGCCCCCGAGTTCGCCTCCGTGCCGGAGTTCGCGAACGCCACCCGCTCCAGGCCCGTCAGACCGGCGAGCAGCTCGGCGACCTCACCGGCCTCGACCGGACGCGGCCCGAACCGCAGCCCGCCGTCGAGATGGGCCCGCACCGCCTCCGTCACGCACTCCGGCTCGTGCCCGAGCAGCAGCGCGCCGAAGCCCATCGTGATGTCGGTGTACGTGTTGCCGTCGATGTCCGTCAGGCGCGCGCCCCGCGCCGAGCGGGCCGACAGCGGATACAGCGTCTCCTTCGTGGCGCGCCGGAACCCGACCACGGCCCGGCTGTCGGCCAGTACCGGACGCCGTCGCTGGGCCAACTCCTTGGAGGAAGACGTGCGTTCGGTCAGCCGACGGGCGAGGTCGGCCGCGTGGGCGCGCTGCCGTGCGTCGGCGCCCGTTCCCGCCGCCCCGGAGTCCGGGGGCAGCACGACACGCGGCCCGTGCTGCTCCACGGCGGCGGATGCGGATGCGGAAGCGGGCTCGGGGGCGGGCGTGCCGCCGCGCGCGCGGGCCAGTTGCGCGGTGAGGTCCCGGGACAGCTGTGCGGCGCGGTCCGCCGCCGATGCCGTCACCGGGCGGCGCGGTCGGCGCCGAGCAGGGCGACCGCCTCGGAGAGCTGGGTCAGCATCGCCGTCTGCGTCTCGGCCAGCAGGTTCACCTGGCGGGTGAGTTCGGCGATCTCGGCGCGGGTGGCGTACTGCTCCTTGGCGGGCGTGATCACCCGGGCCTCGGCGGGCGGGGCGGGACGCTCCCGGCGCTCGGCGATGAGCCGGGCCGTCAGCTCCGGTGTCCCGGCGTCCTCCAGGATCTCCCGGATCGCGATCCGCACGTCGAACTCCGCCTCCAACTGGCGCAGCATCCCGATCAGTTGCAGCGAGTCGGCGCCGAGACCCACGTACGTCTGCGCGGGCCCCACCTCGTCCAGGGTGAAACCCAGGTGGTGCGCGGTGAGTTCGCGCACGCGGGTGAGCACCGGCCGGTCCTGGTTCTGATGGGTCACTGCGTCCTCCGTGGGGGGTTCGGGGGCGGGGGCGGGGCCCGTCCAGTAGGAGCGGTGCTGGAAGGGGTAGGTGGGCAGCGGGATCCGGCGGCCGGGGACTCCGGCGAGCAGCGCGGTCCAGTCGACGGCCGTGCCCGCACAGTGCAGCCCGGCCACCGCCTGCCAGAGCCCGTCGGTGCCCGCACTCCGGCCCTGCGTCGGCAGGCACGGCACGTCGGGCAGAGCCCGGCGGGCCATACCGGTGAGCGGGGCGCCCGGTCCCAGCTCCAGCAGGACGTCCCGGTCGGCGAGGGAGCGCAGCACCGCGTGGAAGTCGGCGGTGTCACGGGCCTGTTGGACCAGGTGGGCGGGGTCGGGGCGCCAGCCCGGCGCCCTTGCGCGGCCGTCGAGGCCGGACACGAACTCGACGTCCACCGGCCGGAGTTCGACGTCCTCGGCCGCCGCCCGCAGCCCGTCGAGGATCGGGTCGAGCAGCGCCGTGTGGAACGCCTGGTCGACCGGGAGCGGCTCGCAGGGCACGTCGGACAGGAGCCGCCGCGCGGCCGCCACCGCCTCGGGGCGGCCCGCGACGACATGGTGCGCGGGCCCGTTCACCACGGCGAGTTCCAGACCGGTGCCGACCTCGTCGAGCAGCGCCCGCACCCGCGCGTACGGGGCGAACACGGCGAGCATCGCCCCGGGCGCGGTGTCCCGCATGAGGCGGCCCCTGCGGCAAAGGAGCCGCATCCCGTCCTCCAGGGACAGCGCGCCGGCCGCGTACAGGGCCGCGTACTCCCCGACGCTGTGCCCGCCGACCGCCGCCGGACGCACCCCGAGGGATTCCCAGAGCCGTACCTGCGCGACCTGGAAGGCGAAGAGCGCGGGCTGTGCGAACGCCGTGTCCCAGCCGCCCGGTTCCGGGCCGGTCGCGGACGTCAGCCGCTCGCGGAAGTCCGTGCGGCCCGTCTCCCGCCGGTGCAGGCGCGCACAGGCGTCCAGCGTCTCGGAGACGACCGGGAACCGCGCCGCGAGCGCCGCCGCCATGCCGGGCCGTACACCGCCCTGCCCGCTGAACAGGAACACCGGTGCCGGGCTCCCGCCCGCCGTGCCGGTGCGGTACCGGGCGGGATCCGGGCGTCCGGCAAGGAACGCGTCGAGCCCGCCGACCGGGTCCCCGGTGACGACGAGGCGGTGCTCGTGCGCGGGGCGGCCGAGCGCCGTCGTGGTCAGCAGATCGGCCGGGTCGGGCCCCGGCTCCCGTACGAGCGTGTCCCGGAACGCGCGGGCCAGCTCGGTGAGGGCCTCGGGGGAGCGCGCCGAGAGCGGCAGGAGCGGGGGCGCGGCCGACGCGGACGGGGGACGGGCCGGGGCGGGCGGCGCCTGCTCCAGGATCACATGGGCGTTCGTGCCGCCCATCCCGATGGAGTGCACGCCCGCGCGGCGCGGGCCGTCGTCGTCGGCGGGCCAGGGCGCGGCCCGGCGCGGCAGCGTGAACGGGCTCGTCCCGACGCCGAGGCGGGGATTGGCGCGGGTGAAGTTCACCAGGGGCGGGACGACGCCGTGCCGCAGCACCAGGACCGCCTTGACGAGCCCGGCGAGCCCGGCCGCGCTGTCCAGGTGCCCGATCGCGGGTTTCGTCGAGCCGAGCGCGCAGAACCCGGTCCGCGCGGTGTGCCGGCGCACCGCCTGGGTGAGCGCGTCGAACTCGATCGGGTCGCCCTTGTACGTGCCCGTGCCGTGGGCCTCCAGATAGCGGACCGACTCGGCCGGCACCCCGGCCGCCGCCAGCGCGCCGAGCACCGCGTCCCGCTGCCCGGCCACGCCCGGAGCCGCGAACCCGGCCTTGTCCGCACCGTCGTTGGTGACCGCCGAGCCGAGGATCACCGCGTGCACGGTGTCCCCGTCGGCGAGCGCCCGCTCCAGCGGCTTGAGGACCACGGCGGCCACCCCGTTGCCGCCGACCGTGCCGTCCGCCGCCGCGTCGAAGGCCCGTACCGCTCCGGTCGGCGACAGCGTCGAGCCCTTCACCCGCCGGTGCCCCGTGATCTGCGGCAGATGGAGCGCCGCCGAGCCGACCAGCATCAGCTCGGCGTCGCCCGCGTACAGCGCCTGGCACGCCAGATGCACGGAGACGAGCGCGCTGGAGCAGGCCGTGGCCACATTGACGGCGGGACCGTTCAGACCGAGCCGGAACGCGGCCCGGTTCGCCGTGAAATCCGGGTAGTTGCCCACCTGGATCTGCTTCACGGCCGTCCAGTCGTCGGCCGCCGCCTGCTCCCCGATGTTCCGCGCGAGATAGCTGTGCAGGGAGTACAGGCGGTAGCCGACGCTCGCGTACACCCCGACCCGGGCGTCCGTGCCCGCGTACCCGGCGTCCTCCAGCGCGTGCCAGGCGCACTCCAGGAACAGCCGCTGCTGCGGATCGGTGACCGTGGCCTCGCGCCCGCTCATCCCGAAGAACGCCGCGTCGAACCCGTCGATCCCGGACAGCAGCGCACTCGCCCCGCCGAACTCCGGTTCCTCGTACGTCGCTTCGGGCACTCCGGCCGCCGCGAAGTCGGCGTCGCCGAACCGGCGTACGTGCGTCACGCCCGCCACGATGTCGCGCCAGTACGCGTCCGGGCCGTCAGCTCCCGGAAACCTCAGCGCCATCCCGACGACCGCCACGCGCCGGTCCCGCATCACCGCCCCCCTCCTCCGGGGACGCCGGATCGGAGCGTCGCTGTCGCAGCGTCTGCGCGACGAACACCATGGCCACCACGATCGCGACCCCGTGCGCGACACCGACCACCGACAGCGGGGAGAAGACGTCGAGCGCCGCCGCGACCGCGATCATGCCGACGCCGAAACCGAGGTTCTCCACCGTCGCCGACAGCCCGAAGGCGTGGGTGCGCAGCGCGGTCGGCAGGGTCTGGAGGTGCGAGCTGTACGACACCTCCGTGACCCCGTCGGCCGCGCCCGCCAGCAGCGCGATCACGATCGTCGCGGCCCACGGGAACCCGGCGAAGGCGAGGATGAACGTCGCCGACATCGCGATCGTGCCGAGCCCGAAGCCGAGCGCGCCGACCGAGCGGCCGTCGCGCTTCACCCACCGCTGGAGCACCTGCTGCACGAGGACGTTGCCGAGTGCCCACACGCACCAGAAGACACTGACGAACACGGCCGGCCGGTCGGCGTCCAACTGCGTGGAGTACACCGGCAGGGCCGCGTTGTGCGAGGACGAGCCGAGCGCGTCGATGCCGCGCAGCGCGACCATCAGCGCGATGACCGGGGCGGTGGCGAGCGCGGCCAGGGCGCCCGGGTTCCGCTTCCTGCCCGTCGTGGCCGGGGCGCCCTTGTCCTCCTCGCCCGGCCGTGCGGCGAGCGGCAGCAGCGCCACCGTGCCCGCGCACACCACGAACGTCGCCATGTCCACCAGGAACGCGGCCGTGTAGCCGAGCAGCGACACCACGACACCCGACGAGGCGAACCCGACCACCATCGCCATCGAACGGCCGCTCACCATAAGGGAGTTCGCCCAGGTGTGCCGGCCCTCGTCCACCATGTCCGGGATCGAGCTGCGGAAGGCGACCATGAAGAACGTGCCCGCCCCGCCGACCACCGCCGAGACCAGGAACAGCGCCGCCGTGCGCAGCCCGTCCGGCGCGCACACCAGGAGCACGAGCGCGGCGGCCTGCACCACGTTCGCCCAGAACATCACCGGCTTCGCCGCCCACCGGGCGAGCAGCGCGGCGGCCCCGAGTCCGGCCAGGAATCCGGCGGCCAGCCGGACGGCCATGAACACGCCGACCGCGAGCGCCCGGTCCGTCACCGCGTAGACGTACAGGTTGAGCGCGACCAGATTCAGGTACGTGCCATAGGAGGAGATCGCGTAACCGGTCACCAGGATGCGGTACCGGCGTTCCTTCATGGAGCGTTCCTTTGCGAGCGGGCCCGTACAGATGCGAACGAGTGAACGGTGATTCGAACGCTGAGCACCCTAGGCGGGGGACCGCTCCTCCCGCAGGAAGATCATGGAAGTTGTCCGAAGCGACGGCGCGATCTACAGCCCCACGTCGCGGCTGCGCATGTCCTCCGTCGACTCCCGGCGCACGAGCAGCCGGGCCCGGCCGTCGCGCACGGCGGCCACCGGCGGACGGCCCACCAGGTTGTAACCGGACGCCATCGACAGGTGGTACGCCCCGGCGACGGGCACCGCGAGCAGATCGCCCGCCCGGACGTCCGCGGGCAGCGGGACGTCGGCGGCGACCACGTCACCGGCCTCGCAGTGCCGGCCGACGACCGTCATCGGCGTACGGGCGGCGTCGCCCGCCCGGCCGACGAGCCGGGGCGCGTACCGCACCCCGTACAGGGCGGGCCTGGGGTTGTCGCTCATGCCGCCGTCGACGGCGACGAAGGTGCGGCCGCCGGTCCGCTTGACGGAGACGACGTGGTAGAGCGCGATGCCGGACGGTCCGGCGATGGCACGGCCCGGCTCGATGATCAGACGCGGCACGGGCAGCCGCGCCGCCGCGCAGGCGTCGGCCAGTTCGGCGCGGACCCGGCGGGCCAGCCGGGTCAGGTCGAGGGCCGGTTCGCCGGGCCGGTAGGCGACGCCGTGGCCGCCACCGAGATCCAGCTCGGGCAGGACCAGGCCGTGCTGCTCGTGCAGCCGTGCCATCAGGCCGACCATCCGGCGCACCGCCGACAGGAATGGCTTGATCTCAACGATCTGCGAGCCCAGGTGGCAGTGGAGTCCGGTCAGTTCGAGCTGCGGCTGGTCGAGGATGCGGGCGATGGCGTGCTGCGCGTAGCCGTCGGAGAGGGACAGGCCGAACTTCTGGTCCTCGGTACCGGTCCGGATCTTCTCGTGGCCGCCCGCGCTGATGCCGGGCACGACGCGCACCATCACCTTCTGGTGTCCGTCGGGGCCGACGGCGGCGGCGAGCCGGGCGATCTCCGAGGGGCTGTCGATGACGATGCGGCCGACGCCGTGCCACAGGGCCCTCTCCAGGTCGTGCGGCGTCTTGGCGTTGCCGTGCAGCACGATGCGGTCGGCGGGGAACCCGGCGGCGACGGCCAGTTCGAGCTCACCGGCGGAGCAGACGTCGAGCCCGAGCCCCTCCTCGTCCATCCAGCGGGCCATGGCGCGGCACAGGAACGCCTTGGCCGCGTAGTGCACCTCGGCCTCGGGGAAGACGTCCCGGTAGGTGCGGCAGCGGCGGCGGACCTCGGCCTCGTCGAGGACGTACACCGGGGTGCCGAAGCGGGCGGCGACCTCGGAGAGCGCCACCCCGCCGACGGTCAGGCCGCCGGGGCGGGGCTCGGCGGTGGAGGCGGGCCACACCGAGAGTTCCTCCGCGGTGGCGGTGACGGGCGAGGTTTCGTGAACGGTGGTCATGGTGGCGTGGTTCCTTCTCAGCCGATCCAGTACGACAGCGCGGTCACCAGGGCGGCGGCCCCGGTCACCCGGAGCACCCCGACCGCGTGCGCGTCCCAGCCGGGCCGCCGTGCGGGCGCGGGGGCGGCGGGGGAAGCCGGCGCGGGCGCGGTGAGCTGCGGATCGACGGTGACCGTGGCGACGCCGAGCGGCGCGGCCAGGGCGCGCAGCGCGGGCTCCGCGAGCCGGATCCACGGCTGGCCGGGGCCGAGCGTGGCGGCCAGTGCGCGCTCGGAGGTGAAGCCGACGGCCGTGCGGCCGCCGAGCGGGGTGCGGAACAGGCGGGCGGCGTGCCCGGAGGGGCCCGGCCGGACGGGGACGAAGAGCGGTCCGGCCGGGAACCGTTCGGCGGGTTCCGGGTCGTCGCCGCACACGAGTTCGGTCATGGGGATGCCTCCTGGAGGATCCGGGGGAGCGGGTGTCCTGGCCCCGGTCGGGGGACGGCCGGCCGGGGCGCACCGAGGACGCTATGCCCGCCGCGCCCACCGCCCGGGCCTGCCCTGACGGGATGTTGACGCGGATCGGGGCGACGCTGACGCGCTGGTGACGGGGGCCGCCCCGGACGGCTTCCGGCGTCGTCAGGAGTGCGCCAAGAAGTGCCGTCGCGGCTGGTCCCGGCCGGGTGCCGGGAATGGGATGGGGAGGGGAGCCGCGGCTCCCGGTGTTGTCCCGCGCCGTCGACGGGGCATCCGTTACGGACAGGCGACAGCACGGGAGGTGAAGCGATGTCCGGATCCGACGCGGCCTCCGCCCCGCGCACGTCCCGCGTCGTGGTCGGGGTGAACGGGGAGCCGGGCAGCCGCACCGCCCTGCGCCGGGCGGCGGCCGAGGCCCGGCACCGGCGGGCCGAACTCTGGCCCGTCCTCGCCTGGCAGCCGCCCTGCGGCGGGCTCGGCGTCCGCCACGCCACGGTCGATCCGCTGCCCGCGGAGGACTGGCAGGACCTGGCCCGCGCCACCCTCCTCGGCACCCTCGACGAGGTGTTCCCCGACGGCCCCGGTGTCCGGGTGCACGCCCTTCTCGCCCACGGCTCCCCGGGCCGCGTCCTGGTGGAGGCCGCCGACCGGGAGGACGACCTTCTCGTCGTCGGCGCCGGACACCGCGGCACGCTCCACCGCATGCTCCAGCCCTCGGTCAGCCGCTACTGCCTGGCCCGCGCCCACTGCCCGGTGCTGGCCGTGCCGCCGTCCCCGCTGGAGGCCGAACTCGCGGCGGCGCACCGGCGCAACCTGTGGCGCCTGCGCCTGGACACCCGGCACTTCGCCCAGGAGACGGCTGCGCCGGACGACGGCCAGACCCTCGCCGGGGCCTGACACCTCGGACCGGGCGCTCGGCGCTGCCCGGACACCGGAACACCGCACGTCCGGCTCCTGCCGCGGATCAGGCGGCGGCCAGCGGCTGCGCCGGATACGACCGGTGCGGGGACACGGCCCGCCCGTCGGGCAGCAGCTCGCCGGTGTCGTCGAAGACGATCCCGCCGTCGCACCGCAGGCTCCAGCCCTGCTCGGGGTGGGCGGCGACGACGTGCTCGGGGCCCGTGCACACGGGTCGGTGATCACACATGGCGCACCTCCAGATGGATTGTCGTCCGCTACGACGATGCGCGCGCCGCGCCCCGGCCGCCAGGGCCCGGAGCGGAGTGTGACAGCTCCAGGACATGGCGCGGACAGAGTCCGGACGCACGGCTCGCGCGGCCCCGCGTAAGAGACACGTCAAGGGCGTCCACAGCCGCGTAAGGGAGCCGTCAACGGAGGCCGAAACCCGCCATGACCGGGGGTTTCCTCTGACTGTCAGACCTCATTCACGACCTTCGAACAGGGAGCTCACGATGGCCGACGTGGCCTTCGTCGTCACCACGATCGCGGTCTTCGCGCTGGTGGCACTCGTCGCCAAGGGGGTGACGAAGCTGTGACCGCCGAGAACATCGTCGGCCTCGTCGTGGCCGTCGCGCTCCTGGGCTATCTCGTCCTCGCCCTCATCTACCCGGAGAGGTTCTGAGCACAGATGAGCCCCGTACTTGCCGGAGTGCTCCAGGTGCTCGCGCTGATCGCGGCGCTGGCACTGGCCTACCGTCCCCTCGGCGACTACATGGCCCGGGTCTACTCCTCCGAGAAGCACCTCCGGGTGGAGAAGTGGATCTACAAGGGCATCGGCGCCAACCCGAACGCCGAGATGCGCTGGACCGCGTACCTGCGCGGTGTCCTCGCCTTCTCGGCCGTGAGCGTCCTCTTCCTGTACCTGCTCCAGCGCGTCCAGGGCAGCCTGCCGGGCTCGCTCGGCTTCACGTCGATCGACCCGGACCAGGCCTTCAACACGGCCGCGTCGTTCGTCGCCAACACCAACTGGCAGTCGTACTACGGCGAACAGGCCATGGGCCACGTCGTGCAGACCGCCGGCCTGGCGGTGCAGAACTTCGTCTCGGCGGCCGTCGGCATCGCCGTGGCGGTGGCCCTGGTCCGTGGGTTCGCCCGCTCCCGCACCGGTGAGCTGGGCAACTTCTGGTCCGACCTGGTGCGCGGCACCGTCCGGATCCTCGTCCCGATCGCCGCCATCGGCGCGATCGTCCTGGTCGCCTGCGGCGCCCTCCAGAACTTCTCCGGCATCCACGAGGTCGGCCAGTTCATGGGCGGCTCGCAGCAGTGGAACGGCGGCGCCGTCGCCTCCCAGGAGGCCATCAAGGAGCTGGGCACCAACGGCGGCGGCTACTTCAACGCCAACTCGGCCCACCCCTTCGAGAACCCCAACGGGTTCACCAACCTCTTCGAGATCTTCCTGATCCTGGTCATCCCGTTCGCGCTGACCCGCACGTTCGGCACGATGGTCGGCTCGGTGAGGCAGGGCTACGCGATCCTCGCCACGATGGCGACGATCTGGATCGGCTTCATCGCGCTGATGATGTGGACCGAGTTCCACCACGGCGGCGCGGCCCTCGACGCCGCGGGCGGCGCCATGGAGGGCAAGGAGAATCGTTTCGGGATCGCCGGTTCGTCGATCTTCGCGGTCTCCACGACGCTCACCTCGACCGGCGCGGTGGACTCCTTCCACTCGTCCTTCACCGGCTTCGGCGGCGGCCTCACCATGCTCGGCATGCAGCTCGGCGAGATCGCGCCCGGCGGCACCGGATCCGGCCTCTACGGCATGCTGATCATGGCGGTCATCGCGGTGTTCATCGCCGGTCTGATGGTGGGCCGCACCCCCGAGTACCTGGGGAAGAAGATCGGCAGCCGCGAGATCAAGTTCGCCGCCTGCTACATCCTGATCACGCCGGCCCTCGTCCTGGTCTTCACGGCCGTCTCGATGGCCCTGCCGACCCCGCCGCACTCGATGCTCAACAGCGGCGCGCACGGCTTCTCCGAGATCCTGTACGCGTACACGTCCGGCGCCAACAACAACGGCTCCGCGTTCGCCGGACTCAGCGCCGACACCCAGTGGTTCAACACCACGATCGGGCTCGCGATGCTGCTCGGCCGGTTCCTGCCGATGGTGTTCGTCCTCGCCCTCGCCGGTTCGCTCGCCGAGCAGAGGCCGGTCCCGGCCACGGCCGGCACCCTGCGCACCGAGAAGCCGCTCTTCACCGGCCTGCTGGTCGGCACGCTGCTGATCATCACCGGCCTGACCTACTTCCCGACACTCGCACTCGGCCCCATAGCCGAGGGGCTGGCGTCATGACCGTACGTACTGAGAAAACCGAGGACGCCATGTCCGCTGTCACTCCCACCCGGGCACCGCACCAGGACGTGCCGACCGGTCACCAGCCCCCTCAGGACGGCGAGAGCAAGGTCGGCGCGGGTCTCTTCGACCCCAAACAGCTGATCAGGTCGCTTCCCGACGCCTGCCGCAAGCTCGACCCGCGCGTGATGGTCAAGTCGCCCGTGATGTTCGTGGTGCTCATCGGCTCGGTCCTGACCACGGTGTTCTCCTTCACGGACCCCACCGACTGGTTCGGCTGGGCGATCAGCGCCTGGCTGTGGCTGACCGTGATCTTCGCCAACCTCGCCGAGGCCGTCGCCGAGGGCCGCGGCAAGGCCCAGGCCGACACCCTGCGCAAGGCGAAGACGGACACCGTCGCCCGCAGGCTGGTGGCGGACCGCGAGGAACAGGTCCCCGGCACCGCGCTGACCATCGGTGACCTGGTGGTCTGCGAGGCGGGCGACATCATCCCCGGCGACGGTGACGTCGTCGAGGGCGTGGCCTCCGTCGACGAGTCCGCGATCACCGGCGAGTCCGCGCCCGTCATCCGCGAGTCCGGCGGCGACCGCTCGGCCGTCACCGGCGGCACGAAGGTGCTCTCCGACCGCGTCGTCATCAAGATCACGACGAAGCCCGGCGAGACGTTCATCGACCGCATGATCAGCCTGGTCGAGGGCGCGGCCCGGCAGAAGACGCCGAACGAGATCGCGCTCAACATCCTGCTCGCGTCGCTGACCATCGTCTTCGTCCTCGCGGTCGCCACGCTCCAGCCCATCGCCGACTGGTCGTTCGCGAACGCGGGCAGCAGCGAGCACCTCTCCATGATCGTCCTGGTGGCCCTGCTGGTCTGTCTGATCCCGACCACCATCGGCGCCCTGCTCTCCGCGATCGGCATCGCCGGCATGGACCGCCTGGTGCAGCGCAACGTCCTCGCCATGTCGGGCCGCGCGGTCGAGGCCGCGGGCGACGTGTCGACGCTGCTCCTCGACAAGACCGGCACCATCACCCTCGGCAACCGCCAGGCAGCCGAGTTCGTGCCGGTGCGCGGCACCACCGAGGCCCAGGTCGCCGACGCGGCCCAGCTCTCGTCGCTGTCCGACGAGACCCCCGAGGGCCGCTCGGTCGTCGTCCTCGCCAAGGAGCGGTACGGGCTCCGGGAACGGCGCCAGGGCGAGCTGGCCGGCGCCGAGTGGATCGAGTTCACCGCCCAGACCCGCATGTCGGGCGTGGACGTCGACGGCCGCAGGATCCGCAAGGGCGCGACCGGCTCGGTCGTCGCCTGGGTCGAGCAGCAGGGCGGCGAGGTCGCCGCCGACGCCCGGGAGCTGACCGACCGGATCGCACAGGCCGGCGGCACCCCGCTGCTGGTCGCCGTCGAGGACACCGACGGCGCCCGCGTCCTCGGCGTCATCCACCTCAAGGACGTCGTCAAGGACGGCATGCGCGAGCGGTTCGACGAGCTGCGCCGCATGGGCATCAAGACCGTCATGATCACGGGCGACAACCCGCTGACGGCCCGGGCGATCGCCGACGAGGCGGGCGTCGACGACTTCCTCGCGGAGGCCACCCCCGAGGACAAGATGGCCCTCATCAAGCGGGAACAGGCGGGCGGCAAGCTCGTCGCGATGACCGGCGACGGCACCAACGACGCCCCGGCCCTCGCCCAGGCGGACGTCGGCGTCGCGATGAACACGGGCACGTCGGCCGCGAAGGAGGCCGGCAACATGGTCGACCTCGACTCGAACCCGACCAAGCTCATCGAGATCGTCGAGATCGGCAAGCAGCTGCTCATCACCCGTGGAGCGCTGACGACCTTCTCGATCGCCAACGACGTGGCGAAGTACTTCGCGATCATCCCGGCGCTGTTCGCGGCGATCTACCCGGGCCTGAAGACGCTCAACATCATGCACCTGTCGTCGCCGAACTCCGCGATCCTGTCCGCGGTGATCTTCAACGCGCTGATCATCATCGCGCTGGTCCCGCTCGCCCTCAAGGGCGTCCAGTACCGGCCGGTGAGCGCCGACAAGCTGCTCCGCCGCAACCTCGGGATCTACGGCCTCGGCGGTCTGGTCGCCCCCTTCGTCGGCATCAAGATCATCGACCTGCTCATCTCCCTCATCCCCGGAATCGGCTGATCCGCATGAACAACTCCGTAGGAAACACCGCCCGGTTGCTGTGGGCAGGCCTGCGCGCCCTCATCGTGCTCACCGTCGTCTGCGGCGTGCTCTACCCGCTCGCCGTCACCGGCGTCGCCCAGGCCGCCTTCCACGGCAAGGCGAACGGCTCGGAGATCAAGTCCGAGGGCAAGGTGGTGGGGTCGTCCCTCATCGGGCAGACGTACCTCACCGCGGACGGCAAGCCCGACCTGCGGTGGTTCCAGCCGCGCCCGTCCAACGGCCTCGGCGAGAACAGCGTCAACACGCAGTACAAGCTGATCCTCTCCGGCGCCACCAACCTCTCCGGTGACAGCAAGGAACTGCTCAAGCAGGTCGAGGCCGCCAAGGACGCCGTCGTCGAGGACAACTCGACGGCCGCGTACAAGGTGCGGGCCGCGGACGTGCCGGCCGACGCCGTCACCTCGTCCGGCTCGGGCCTGGACCCGGCGATCTCCCCGGAGTACGCCGACCTCCAGGTGCACCGGGTCGCGGAACGGAACCACCTCTCCGTCGCCCGGGTCCAGAAGCTCGTCGACGCGCACAAGGACGGCCGGGTCCTCGGCTTCATGGGCGAGCCGACCGTCAACGTCCTCGAACTCAACATCGCGCTCAAGCAGTTGACGCGGTCGAGCTGACGGTCGTGACCGGCACGGCGGGAGCCGGCGACCCGGGGAACCTCCCGGACCGCCGGCTCCCGCCGTCCCGCACCCGGACCGGAGCGCCGCGGACACCCCGGGCGGCGGGGCGGTGCCGTGTCAGGGCGCGACGACGGCGGAGGGGATCACCCGAGCGCGGGCAGCGGTCCCAGCACGGCGCGCAGATCGGCCGGTTCGCGGTAGACGACACCGGTCATCCCGAGCGCGACCGCGGCCTCGACGTTCTCCTCGGTGTCGTCGACGAACAGACACCGGTCGAAGGAGACGCCCACGAGGGACGCGGCGATCTCGTAGATCTTCCGGTCCGGCTTGACCACGCCGAGCCGCGCGCTGCTGACGACATGGTCGGCGAGGTCGCTCAGCCCCATCGACGCCAGATCGTCCTCCAGGCGCACCGTCGCGTTCGTCACCAGGACCAGCGGCACCGCCGCCCGCACCCGCCGCAGCAGCGCCACGATCTCCGCGTCCGCCCGGAACGGCGAATCGGCGAGCGCCCGGCCGAGCTCCCGCGCCCGCTCCTCGGGCAGCCGCCCGGCGAACCCGGACACGATGGACTCCACCCACTGCCCGAGACCGATCTCGCCGCGCATCAGCGGCAGATCCACCTCGGGCGCGAACGCCACCCGCGCCGTGCGTCCCTCGTCCAGCCCGGCGGCCCGCTCCAGCTCCGCGAGACGGCTGCTGTCGTAGAACCGGATCACGTTGTCGACGTCGCAGAGCACGGCGTCGAAGGAGCGGTCGGTACCGGGGCGGGACGAGATCTTCACAGCCCCTGAATAGCACGCCGCACCGTCCCGGCTCCGGCCGGGCCCTAGGGAGGCGGGGAACTGCGCGACCGAATGTGTACTGGGTAGTTGGCCATGGCGTCCATGCTGCTCGGAAGGGGTGGGGCGGCGGCAGCGGCGGCCGGTTGAACCTGCCGTCCACCGACCGGGTCCACACCTCGGACGCCCCGACGGATATGTGCCCTCTGCAGCTACTCTGCGTCCGTACGCGAGGAACCGGGAGGCATCATGGGCAGCACGAGCGGGACGGGCGCGCGCGTCGTCGCCACCCTCGACGGCGCGAGCATGCGCCGCCTCACCACCGGCCAGGTCATCCTCGACGGCATCGACTGGAGCGTCCGCTCCGGCGAGCACTGGGCGCTGCTCGGCCCCAACGGCGCGGGCAAGACCAGCATCCTGCGCCTGGTCGGCGCGACCGCCTTCCCCACCACCGGCAGCGTCGAGGTCCTCGGCCACCGGCTCGGCCGCGTCGACGTGCGCGAACTGCGCGCCCACATCGGACACGTCTCCACCTCCCAGCGCGTCCCGCAGGACCTCACCGGCCACACCGTCGTCCTGACCGGCCACTCCGGCACCGTGCAGCCGCTCTGGAAGACGTACGACAGCGAGGTGCGCGACCGCGCCCACGAACTGCTCGCCGAACTCCAGATCAAGGACCTCGCCGACCGCCCGTACGGCGTCTGCTCCGGCGGCCAGCGCGCCCGCGTCCTCATCGCCCGCGCCCTGATGGCGAACCCGTCGCTGCTGCTGCTCGACGAGCCGTTCAACGCGCTCGACCTGCCCTCCCGCGAAGACCTCATCGACACCATGCGCCGGCTGGCCGACAACCGGCCCGAGCTCGCGACGGTCACCGTCACCCACCACCTCGAGGAACTGTCGCCCGCGATCAGCCACGCGCTGCTCCTGAAGGAGGGCCGGGTGCTCGCCCGGGGCACCGTCGAGGACGTGCTCACCGCCGACCGGATGACCGCCTGCTTCGGCCGCCCCATCGAGGTCACCCGCCACGCGGGCCGCTGGCTGGCCCGCTCGGGCGGACTTGTCTAGGCGAACGCCACCGTTCCCGGGGTGTACTCAGCACCACCCCGGTCCGGGCCGTACGCCCAGTGCCCCCGCGATCCGCCGTCCCTACCGTCGAGGACATCGACGACGAGGCGCGCGAGCGTCAGACGAGGGGATCGGCGGCCATGCGACAGCCACACGCACAGACACCTCACCGGGCCGAGGCGCTCCGCCTGGTGAAGGTCACCAAGACCTACGGCACCCGGGCGCACGGGGGGACCGGCGACGGTGAGGGAACGGCGATCCGCGCCCTCGACGACATCACCCTCTCCCTCCCCACCGGCACCTTCACCGCCGTGATGGGCCCCTCCGGCTCCGGCAAGTCCACGCTGCTGCACTGTGCCGCCGGACTCGACCGCCCCGACCAAGGCCTGGTCGTGGTCGACGGCGAGGAGATGACGGACTCCGCGAAGCCGCCGCGCGGCGAGGCCGCGCTCACCCGGTTCCGCCGCACCCGCATCGGCTTCGTCTTCCAGCAGTACAACCTGCTGCCGACGCTCACCGTCGCCCAGAACACGGTCCTGCCGCTCAGGCTCGCGGGCCGCCGCGTGGACCGGGCCCGGGTCGAGCGGACCCTCGCCGCCGTCGGCCTCGGCGACCGGCTCGGCCACCGCCCCGACCAGCTCTCCGGCGGCCAGCGCCAGCGCGTGGCGATCGCCCGCGCCCTGGTCACCGAACCGTCGGTGATCTTCGCGGACGAGCCGACCGGCGCCCTCGACACCCGCAGCGCCCGGGACGTGCTCGGCCTGCTCAGGGACGTGGTGCGCATCCACGGCAGGACGGTGGTCATGGTGACCCACGACCCGCTCGCCGCGTCGTACGCCGACGCGGTCCAGTTCCTCGCGGACGGACGGCTCGCCGGACACCTGAAGGCGCCCACGGCCGACGCGGTCGCCGAACGCCTCGCCCACCTCGGCGACGACCTGCCGGCGGGGGTGTGAGCGATGTTCACGACCCTCGGCCTCGCGGCCCGTTCCGTACGGCAGCGCCCCGGCCGCTTCCTCGCGACCCTCCTGTCCGCCTTCCTCGGCGCGGCGATCATCATGACCTTCAACGCGATGCACGACACGGCGGCGGGCAACGGCGTCGACAGCACCAGCGCCGACACCCTCACCACGGCGGCCAGCGTCGTCGGCGGCTACGGCACTCTGCTCGTCTTCTTCGCGGTCGCCTCCACGTTGACGGTCAACGTCCGTCAACGTACCGACGAGATGAGCCTGTTGCGCACCGCGGGCGCGACCCCGGGCCAGATCAAGCGCATGGTCGTCGGCGAGTCCGTCGCGGTCGCCCTCGCCGGAGCCGTCCTGGCCGTCGGCCCGGCCGCACTCGGCGGCGCCGTCCTGCTCGGCGTGTTCAAGGACAGCGGCCAGGTCGCCGGCTCCGTCGACTACGCCTTCGGGCCCATCGCGCTTCTGTCCGGCGTCGGCGTCACGCTCCTCGCCGCGGCGGGCGCCGCGTTCCTGGCCGTGCGCCGGGTCACCGGGGAAGCGGCGGGAATCCGGCACGGCAGGCGCGGGACACGGACGTTCATGTCCTGGTCGGCGCTCGTCCTGGGCCTGGTGTCGGTCTGCTCCACGTTCGCGATGAAGGCCACGGACGCCGCCCTCATGGCCGCGCCCGCCTACGGCGCGATCCTCCTCTCCGTGGGCCTCGCCCTCGTCTCGGCCGGCCTGCTGAGCACCGTTCTCGGCCGGGCCGAACCGCTCCTGACCGCCCTCACCGGCGCGAGCGGCTACCTGGGCGTGCGGAACCTGCGACAGCGGGCGTCCCAACTGTCCGGAGTCCTGGTTCCGTTGATCCTGTTCACCGCCATGGCCACCGCGACGCTGTACATGCAGGCCGTCGAGAACGACACGATCAAGGCATCGGGGTTGACCAGGTCAACAGAGGACAAGAACCTTGAGACGCTCAACCTGACCGTGGTCGGCATCATCGTCGTGTTCGCCTGCGTCATGCTGATCAACTCGCTGTACGCGGCCACGGCCGCCCGGGTGCGGGAGTTCGGCCAGCAGCGCCTCGCCGGCGCGACCCCGGCGCAGATCCTGGGAACCGTCGCGGTGGAAGGCGCCGTCCTGACCGTCACCGGAGTGTTCTTCGGCACATTGGCGGCACTCGCCGGCCTCCTTCCGTTCACCGCCGTACGCACCGACGGGCTCCTCCCGGACCGGGGCCCCGGCATCTGGATCACGGTCGTGGCCATTGCGGGGGCGGCCACCATGGTCACCGGCCTCCTCACCGCGTGGCGGGCCCTGCGGGTCCCGGCGGTCGACGCGGTCGCCCTGGCCGCGTGAGCGGAAGCGGCACTGCCCCGTGTCGGTGTTGGGCCAAGCGGGTGACATGACGTAAGAATTGGTCGGTGCAGACAACAGTGCGAGCCCGGACGGGGTGGGGGCAGTGAACAGCCACGACGTCACCGACGAACAATGGGAAGGGCTCGCCCAGGTCGTACCGCTGCGCAGCCGCAACGAGTGGCCGTCGGCGGTCGACCATCGGGCGATGCCGGATGTGGACACCGAACCGCGCCGCCGCTTCGTCGTGCTGCGGGTGAACGTCTTCGGCGACGCCCGCGAGGTCGCCGAGACCGTCATGTCCGGCATTCCGGTCCTGCTCGACCTGAGCGGCTCCGAGCCCGAAGTCGCCAAGCGGGTCCTCGACTTCAGCAGCGGCGTCGTGCTCGGCCTCGGCTGCGGCATGCACCGCGTCGACCGCAACGTGTTCCTGCTCGCCCCGCCCGGCACCGAGGTCCAGGGTCTCGTGGCGGGCGCGGGCGCACTGTCCTGAGCGCGCGTCGACGGGCAATCCCGTTCGGCATAATCGCTCGATCGTAGGAAGGTCACCGGGGACGAACGGTTCTGCGGTGCCGGTCCGCCTACGTTCACCTCATGACCGTGCTCCAGCGGGGCGCGCCCCCGTTACCTCCCGGCGCGTCCTCCGGCCGCCCGCGCGTGACCGAGCTGCGGCTCTCGGCCTTCGCCCGCCATCGCGGCGTCACCGTCCCTCTCGGCCCGTTCACCGCGCTGACCGGCCCCAGCGGCAGCGGCAAGAGCAGCGTGCTGCGGGCCCTCGACGCCCTCGCCCGGCTGGGCGGCGGTGCGCACCTCGCGGAGGTGTTCCCCGACCCGCGGGCCCACGTGCCCGAGCGGGCGCGGCCCGACGCGCAGCGCCGCCGCGGCTTCCGCATCGGCTGCACCGTCGAGGGCCCCGTCGGACCCGTCCGGCTCGACCTCGCCGTCCAGGCCGAGCCCGAACTGCGCGTCGTCGGCGAGCGGCTCACGGGCCCCGGCGTCGTCTACCTGGAGACCGCCCTGCGCGATCCGGGCCGCCGCGACGTCCAGGCCGCCTGGCACACCGCCGGATCGGTGCCGGTGACCCGGGGCCCGCTCCCCGACGACCTGCTCGGCACGGCCCTGCTCCCGCTGCGCGTCGCCGGGCGCACCGAGGGGCAGCTCCAGGTGCTCGCCGCGGCGGAACAGGTGGTGGTCGGGCTCCGCTCGGCGTTCGCCTGCGACCCCGACCCCGCCCGGATGCGGGCCCCGGCGCCGTCCCGCGCCGACCGGCTGCTCGGCGGCTGCGACAATCTGGCGGCCGTGCTGCGCCGCACCCACAGCGAGTGCGGCAACCGGCACGCGCTGCTGGTCGCCGCCGCGCGGGCGGGCCTCGCCGGACCCGTCCTCGACGTCTTCGCCGAACCGGCGGGCCGGGACGGCACGGTCCGCGCGTTCATCGATCGCGGCGACGGTCTGCGGACCCCCGTCGAGCGGCTCGCGGACGGCGAGTTGCGCTACCTCGCCCTCGCGCTCGTCCTGCTCACCGGCCCCCAGGTCCTGGAGGTCGACGCCGCGGCCGAGGTGCCGGAGGCGTATCAGACCCTGACCATCGCGGCGGACGGCTTCGACCGCGGCCTCGACCCGGCCCAGAGCACCGAACTCACCGCGCTCGCCGCCCGGATGTGCGCCCGCGGCCACATCCGGCTCGTCGCCGCGGTGGGCCAGGGGGCGAGTGCGGAACGGGAGGCGAGGGCGCACGGAGCGACGGTGGTAGACCTGGAACCGTGACAGACGCACAGAACCATGGGGCCGCTCTTCCGGCCGGCGGCGGCGACCTCGACGTCGCCGCCCTGCAGAACCGCCTCGCCCGCTTCGCCGCCGCCCGCGACTGGCAGCCCTTCCACACCCCGAAGAACTTGGCCACGGCGCTCAGCGTCGAGGCGTCCGAACTCGTCGAGATCTTCCAGTGGCTGACCCCCGAGCAGTCGGCCCGGGTGATGGACGACCCGGAGTCGGCGCACCGGGTCCGCGACGAGGTGGCCGACGTCCTCGCGTATCTGCTGCAACTGTGCGAGGTGCTCGGCGTCGACGCGCTCGCCGCACTGGCGGCGAAGATCGACCGCAACGAGTCCCGGTTCCCGGTTCCGGGGGACCAAGGGGACCAAGGGGAGGCGGGGGATCAAGGGGAGGCGAGGGATCAAGGGCGGTCGAGGGAGCCGGAAAAGGGAATCCGTCACTCTCCGGAGTCATAGAAATATCCACAGCGGATTACTTCTCCACAGATTTCGGGCCTCCCCTGGCTTTTCACCTCACGACCCCTCACTCTGGGTAGTGGACAAGGGAGTTCGGGCGTGACAGGTGGAGGCGCGGATGGAAGCGGTGCGGCTCATCGGGGTCGGCCGACGGGCCTTGGCGGACAGCCAGGACGCGCCGGACATCATGAGGGAGGCGTGGCAGGCACAGGCGCTGGCGCAGGCGATCGGCAGCCGGCTCGCCATGCTGGGGCCACTGGAGCTGAGAGGAGAGGCGCTGGGTCTCTGTGAGGCAGGAGCGCGGGGCAGTGGCGGATCGGCGGTCCCGGTGGTGGGGGCCGGCGGGATACGGGCGGCGCAGCTGACCGAACTGGGCAATGTGCGCGGGGCGTTGATCGATCTCGGCGCGCTGCTCGGCGATGTGGGGATCGCGCTCGTCGCGGTGGCGAGCGAGTCGTTCGAGGAGGGGGCCTATTGGCAGTGCATGGAAGCCATCGACGCGGCGGACGAGTCACGGGACCGCGTCCTGGAGATACTCCGACGCCTCCCGGAGCGGAACAGCCGCCTCGCGGACCCCGGTCCGGAGCCCGGCTCCGACTCGGCGGCCTGACCGGGAGCGCACCCGCAGCAGCGGCGCCCCCGGCACGGCGCTCCCCGCGGGCTGCCGGGGGAGCGCGGTGATCGCCTCGGCGGGCGGCTGCCTCAGAGGTCGTCGGCGGCCGGACGCGAGGCGCCCGGGGGCTGTTGGAGGTCGGCGTCGAGCTGCGACAGATCGGCGTTGAGCGCCGCCATCAGCTCCTCCATCTGCTGCAGCAGACCCTTGGGTGCCCCCTGCTGCTCCGGCACGTTCGTATCGTGCGCGGCCTGCTCGGGCACTGCTTCCTGGGACATGACGGCCTCCTCGGCCTTTGCCTTCCCCGCGGAGGGGAGGCAGCTGACGCAAGTGACGCGCGGCAGCGACCGCCGGCGCGGGGGCCGGGCGGTCCGGCTCCGCCCGAGCCAACGATCATCGGGCGGGCCGAGTCACTGCGGCGGGACCGCCCCGCACCACGGGTTGACGCAATTTCACCCGACAGGGGCCGTGGGGCGGGACCGGGCGACAGCGGAGTTGACGTCCCGCCGAGGGAAGGTGGTCAGCGAGAAGGAGGTCAGGAGAGGTGCGGGGCCACCTCGGAGGCGATCAGCTCCAGGTGGTCGAGGTCGTCCAGGTCGAGCATCTGCAGATACATCCGCTGCGAGCCGACGGCCTGGTAGGCGGCGATGCGTTCCAGGACCTCCGCGGGGGAGCCGGCGAGCCCGTTCGCCTTCAGCTCGTCGACGTCCCGCCCGATCGCGTCCGCGCGCCGCTTCACCTCGGCGTCGTCGCGGCCCACGCAGATGACGAGAGCATTGGAGTAGACGAGGGAGTCCGCCGCCCGCCCGTACTCGACGGCGGCGGCCCCGACCCGCTTGAACTGCGCCTCACTGTCGGCGACGGAGGCGAACGGGATGTTGAACTCGGTGGCGAACCGGGCCGCGAGCGCCGGCGTCTTCTTGGCGCCGTGGCCCCCGACGAGGACCGGCACCCGCGCCTGGGCGGGCTTGGGCAGCGCGGGGGAGTCCTTCAGCTGGTAGTAGGTGCCGTCGAAGGTGAAGCGCTGGCCGACCGGCGTCTCCCACAGCCCGGTCACGATGGCCAGCTGCTCCTCCAGCCGCCCGAACTTCTCCTTCGGGAAGGGAATGCCGTACGCGGCGTGCTCCTCGGCGTACCAGCCGGAGCCGAGCCCCAGCTCGACCCGGCCGCCCGACATCTCGTCGACCTGGGCGACCTGGATGGCGAGGACACCGGGCAGCCGGAAGGTGCCGGCGGTCATCAGGGTGCCCAGGCGGATCCGTCGCGTCTCGCGGGCCAGACCGGCCAGCGTCGTCCAGGCGTCCGTGGGGCCGGGCAGACCGTCGGCGGATCCCATGTGGAGGTAATGGTCCGAGCGGAAGAAAGCGTCGAAGTTCAGCTCCTCGGCCGTCTGCGCGACGCGGAGCAGCGTCTCGTAGGTGGCACCCTGCTGCGGTTCGGTGAAAACTCGAAGATCCATACAGCCATGATGCCCGGGGCCGGGCCGCGCGAGGGAAAACTCGCTGGTCGCCGTGGCGGGCGCCGGGGAGACTGGGTGGCGTGTTCCTGACGATCAGTACCACCGGTACCCGTGAACGCCCCGCGACCGACCTCGGTTTCCTGCTGCACAAGCATCCCGACAACGCACAGGCGTTCTCCACCTCCTACGGCACCGCGCACGTCCTCTACCCCGAGGCGAGCGCGGAGCGGTGCACGGCCGCGCTGCTGCTCGAAGTGGATCCGGTGGCGCTGGTGCGCCGCGGCAAGAAGAACAACACCGCCGACGCGGCGCTCGCGCAGTATGTGAACGACCGGCCCTACGCCGCCTCGTCGCTGCTCGCCGTGGCGCTCAGCACGGTTTTCTCCAGCGCGCTGCGCGGGGTGTGCAAGGCGCGTCCCGAGCGGGCCGAGGAGCCGTTGCCGCTGCGCGTCGAGGTGCCCGCGCTGCCCGCGCGCGGCGGCCCGGACCTCGTACGGAAGCTGTTCGAGCCGCTCGGGTGGGCCGTCGAGGTGGAGCGCGTCGGGCTCGACGACCGGTTCCCCGAGTGGGGCGAATCGCGGTACGTGCGCCTCGTCCTGGAGGGGGAGCTGCGGCTCGCGCAGGCGCTGCGGCACCTGTACGTGCTGCTGCCGGTGCTCGACGACGCCAAGCACTACTGGGTCTCCGCCGACGAGGTCGACAAGCTGCTGCGCGCGGGGGAGGGCTGGCTGGCCGACCACCCCGAGCAGCGCCTGATCACCAGCCGGTACCTGTCGCGCCGCTGGTCGCTGACCCGCCAGGCGATGCAGCGGCTCGAACTGGTGCGGCTCGCGGACGCCGACGACACGGACGTCGAGGAGATCGACAACGCCGTGGACGAGTCGACCGACACCGAGGAGAAGCCGGTGCCGCTCGCGGTGCGGCGCCGCGAGGCGATCCTCGACGCGCTGCGCGACTCCGGCGCGGCCCGGGTGCTCGATCTGGGCTGCGGACAGGGCCAGTTGGTGCAGGAGCTGCTCAAGGACGTGCGGTTCACCGAGATCGTGGGGCTCGACGTGTCCGTGCGCGCCCTCACCATCGCCGCGCGACGGCTCCGGCTGGAGCGCATGGGGGAGCGGCAGGCCGCGCGCGTGCAGCTCGTCCAGGGGTCGCTCGCCTACACCGACAAGCGGCTCAAGGGGTACGACGCGGCGGTGCTCAGCGAGGTGATCGAGCACCTCGACCTGCCGCGGCTGCCCGCCCTCGAGTACGCGGTGTTCGGCTCCGCGCGGCCCCGCACCGTGCTCGTGACGACGCCGAACGTCGAGTACAACGTCCGTTGGGAGACCCTGCCCGCCGGGCACGTCCGGCACGGTGACCACCGGTTCGAGTGGACACGCGAGGAGTTCCGCACCTGGGCGGAGCGCGTGGCGGGGCGGCACGGGTACGACGTGCGGTACGTGCCGGTGGGACCCGACGACCCCGAGGTGGGGCCGCCCACCCAGATGGCCGTTTTCACGGTACGAGAGACAGCGGAGAAGGAGGCGGCGGCATGACCGACAGCGAGAACACGGGGCGCGTGCTGCCCGTCACCGACCTCTCCCTGGTCGTCCTGATCGGCGCGTCCGGTTCGGGCAAGTCCACGTTCGCGCGGGCCCACTTCAAGCCGACCGAGGTCATCTCCAGCGACTTCTGCCGCGGCCTCGTCGCCGACGACGAGAACGACCAGAGCGCCAGCCGCGACGCCTTCGACGTGCTGCACTACATCGCGGGCAAGCGCCTGGAGGCCGGCCGCCTCACGGTGGTCGACGCGACGAACGTGCAGCAGGACGCCCGCCGTCAGCTCGTCGACCTCGCGCGGAAGTACGACGTGCTGCCGATCGCCGTCGTGCTCGACGTGCCGGAGGAGGTGTGCGCCGCGCGCAACGCGGAGCGGACCGACCGGGCCGACATACCGCGCCGCGTCATCACCCGGCACACCCGCGAACTGCGCCGCTCGCTGCGGCACCTGGAGCGGGAGGGATTCCGGAAGGTGCACGTCCTGCGGGGCGCGGACGAGGTGGCGCGGGCCGCTGTCGTGCGCGAGAAGCGGTTCAACGACCTGACCCACCTCACCGGACCGTTCGACATCATCGGCGACATCCACGGCTGCGCGAGCGAGCTGGAGACGCTGCTCGGCAAGCTGGGGTACGCCGACGGGGCGCACCCGGAGGGCCGCACGGCGGTGTTCGTCGGCGACCTCGTCGACCGCGGGCCCGACACCCCCGGTGTGCTGCGCCGGGTGATGGGGATGGTGAAGGCCGGCACCGCGCTGTGCGTGCCCGGCAACCACGAGAACAAGCTGGAGCGCTGGCTCAAGGGCGCGCAGGTCCAGCACACCCACGGCCTCGCCGAGACCGTCGAGCAGATGGGCGGGGAGAGCGAGGAGTTCCGGGCCGAGGTGCGGGAGTTCGTGCGCGGACTCGTCAGCCACTACGTCCTCGACGGCGGCAGACTGGTCGTGTGCCACGCGGGCCTGCCCGAGAAGTACCACGGGCGGACCTCGGGGCGGGTGCGTTCGCACGCGCTGTACGGGGAGACGACGGGCGAGACCGACGAGTTCGGGCTGCCCGTGCGCTACCCGTGGGCGGAGGACTACCGCGGCAGGGCGGCGGTGGTCTACGGCCACACCCCGGTCCCGACCGCGACCTGGCTGAACAACACCATCTGCCTCGACACCGGTGCCGTCTTCGGCGGCCGGCTCACCGCGCTGCGCTGGCCGGAGCGCGAGCTGGTCGACGTACCGGCGGAGCGGGTCTGGTACGAGCCGGCCAGGCCGCTGGCCACGGAGGCGCCCGGCGGACACGAGGGCCGGCCGCTGGACCTCGCCGACGTCCGGGGGCGCCGGACCGTGGAGACCCGGCACGGCGGCCGGATCACGGTGCGCGAGGAGAACGCGGCGGCGGCGCTGGAGGTCATGAGCCGCTTCGCGGTCGACCCGCGGCTCGTGCCGTACCTGCCGCCGACCATGGCGCCGACGGCGACCTCGCAGCTGGAGGGGTACCTGGAGCACCCTGCCGAGGCGTTCGCCCAGTACGCGGCCGACGGCGTGGCCCGGGTCGTGTGCGAGGAGAAGCACATGGGCTCGCGGGCCGTGGCCCTGGTCTGCCGGGACGCGACGGTGGCGCACGAGCGGTTCGGCGTCGCCGAGGGCGGCACGGCGGTGACGGGCGCGCTCTACACCCGTACCGGACGGCCGTTCTTCGACAGCGCCGAGATGACGGAGGCGTTGCTCGGGCGGGTACGGGACGCCGTCACGGCGGCCGGGCTCTGGGACGCGCTCGACACCGACTGGGTGCTGCTCGACGCGGAGTTGATGCCGTGGTCGCTGAAGGCGTCCGGGCTGCTGCGTTCGCAGTACGCGGCGGTGGGCGCGGCCGCCGGGGCCGTGTTCCCGGACGTGCTGGGCGCGCTGGAGGGCGCGGCCGGGCGCGGGGTCGACGTGGGCGGTCTCCTCGACCGGCAGCGGGAGCGGGCGGCCGACGCCGCCGCGTTCACGGACGCCTACCGGCGCTACTGCTGGACCACGGACGGGCTGGAGGGGGTGCGGCTCGCGCCGTTCCAGGTCCTCGCCGTGCGCGGCCGGTCTCTGGCCGCGCTGCCGCACGACGAGCAGCTCGCGCTCGTCGACCGGATGGTCGAGCACGACACGAGCGGGCTGCTGCGGACGACGCGACGGCTCCACGTCGACACCGGGGACCCGGAGTCGGTGCGGGCCGGCGTCGACTGGTGGCTGGAGATGACCGGGCGCGGCGGCGAGGGCATGGTCGTCAAGCCGGTCGGGGCACTGGTGCGCGACGAGAAGGGGCGGCTGGTGCAGCCCGGGATCAAGTGCCGGGGGCGCGAGTACCTGCGGATCATCTACGGCCCGGAGTACACGCGCCCGGAGAACCTGGCCACGCTGCGCCGGCGCTCCCTCGGGCACAAGCGGTCGCTTGCGGCGCGGGAGTTCGCGCTGGGGGTGGAGGGGCTGGAGCGGCTGGCCGACGGGGAGCCGCTGTGGCGCGTGCACGAGGCGGTCTTCGCGGTTCTCGCCCTGGAGTCGGAGCCGGTCGACCCCCGCCTGTGACCGGCTGCGGGCCGGTGGCCGCTTCTCGCGCAGTTCCCCGCGCCTCCGGAACGAGCTTCGCTCGCCCAGGGGCGCGGGGAACTGGGCTTCCCGGGGAAGGATGGCTTCATGGGATTTCACGTCGACTCCGAGGCCGGGCGGCTGCGCCGCGTGATTCTGCACCGGCCCGATCTGGAGCTGAAGCGGCTCACGCCCAGCAACAAGGACCAGTTGCTCTTCGACGACGTGCTCTGGGTGCGCAGGGCGCGCCAGGAGCACGACGGGTTCGCCGACGTGCTGCGCGACCGGGGCGTCACGGTGCACCTCTTCGGCGACCTGCTCACGGAGTCGCTCGCCGAGGAGGCGGCCCGCACACGCGTCCTGGACCGCGTCTTCGACGAGAAGGAGTACGGCCCGCTCGCCACCGACCCGCTCCGCGCCGCCTTCGAGGCGCTGCCCGCGCACGAACTGGCCGAGGCGCTGATCGGCGGGATGACCAAGCGGGAGTTCCTGGCCGGACACCCGGAGCCGACGTCCGTCCGCTTCCACGTGATGGACCTCGACGACTTCCTGCTCGCGCCGCTGCCCAACCACCTCTTCACCCGTGACACCTCGGCCTGGATCTACGACGGGGTGTCGGTGAACGCGATGCGCTGGCCGGCCCGGCAGCGCGAGACGGTGCACTTCGAGGCGATCTACCGGCACCATCCGCTGTTCCGGGACGAGAGATTCCAGGTCTGGTCCGAGGGACAGGCCGACTACCCGTCCACCATCGAGGGCGGCGACGTACTCGTCATCGGTGAGGGCGCCGTCCTCATCGGCATGAGCGAGCGGACCACCCCGCAGGCCGTCGAGATGCTCGCGCACAAGCTGTTCGCGGCGGGCTCGGCCCGCACCATCGTCGCGCTGGACATGCCGAAGCGGCGGGCCTTCATGCACCTGGACACCGTGATGACGATGGTGGACGGGGACACGTTCACGCAGTACGCGGGCCTCGGCATGCTGCGCTCGTACACCATCGAACCGGGCACCTCCGGACGGGAGTTGAAGGTCACCGACCATCCGCCGGAGCACATGCACCGGGCCATCGCGGCGGCTCTCGGCCTCAGCGGCATCCGGGTCCTGACCGCCACCCAGGACGTGCACGCCGCCGAGCGCGAGCAGTGGGACGACGGGTGCAACGTGCTGGCCGTCGAGCCGGGTGTCGTCGTCGCCTACGAGCGGAACGCGACCACGAACACCTTCCTGCGCAAGCAGGGCATCGAGGTCATCGAGATTCCGGGCAGTGAGCTGGGCCGGGGCCGGGGCGGTCCGCGCTGCATGAGCTGTCCGGTGGAGCGGGACCCGGTCGGCTGAGCCGCGGGCCGGGGCTCAGCCCGGCCCGGCGGGCGGCAGCCCCCGTTCCGTCACCTGCGTGCGCAGCAGCGCCGTGAACGCCCGTACGGCCGCCGAGCGGTGGCCGCCGGAGCGGGTGAGAAGCGCCGCCGTGCGGTGCGGCAGCGGCGGGCGCAGGGGCGCCTGGGAGAGCCCCGGCCGGTCCAGGGTCACGGCGTCGGGGAGCACGGTGGCCAGCGTCCCGCTCCGTACGATCTCCAGGAGGGCCAGCGCCGAGTCGGCCTCGACGACGACCCGGGGCGCCACCCCCTGCTCGGAGAAGTAGGCGTCGATCCGGGCGCGGGTCGCGAAGTCGCCGGCGAGCAGCGCGAGGTCCCGGCCCGCCAGCTCGGCCACCGGCAGCGGCGCGGAACCGGCCCCGGCGCCCGTAACCACGCCGAGCGTCTCGGTGAACAGCGGCTCGGCCGTGACACCGGGCACCGCCGCGCCGGTGAAACCGATGCCCGCGTCCAGCTCGTCGGTGATCAGCCCCTCCGAGATGCGCTCCTGCGTCGCCTCCCGGACGGTCAGGTCGAGCCCGGGGTGCCGGGTGTGCAGGGCGGCCATGAGCGGTCCGACGAGGTATGCCGTGAAGGTGGGCGTGACCGCGAGCCGCAGCCGCCCGCGCGAGAGGTCCTGCACGTCGCGCAGGGCCGCGTCGGCGGCGGCGATCTCGCGCAGCGCCCGCCGTGCGTGATCGGCGTAGACCTCGCCCGCGTCGGTGGGGCGCACGGTGCGTCCGGACCGGTCGAGCAGAGGCTGCCCCACGGACCGCTCCAGCGCCCGGATCTGCTGCGACAGGGTGGGCTGGGAGACGTGCAGCGCCTCGGCCGCCCGGGTGAAGCCGCCGTGTTCGACGACGGCCAGGAGATAGCGCAGGTGCCGCAGTTCCACAGGAGCCATGCGACGAGCCTAGCGCCGGGTATAGCTGTCATCTATAGGAGACATCGGCAGTGCGTCTTGGACGCTATAGGTGCAGTTCAGCCAGGCTGGGTAGCAGTTCGGCAGAAGCCGAGAACACATCGACCGGAGGTATCTCATGGACTTCGTCCAGCGCACCATCGACCTGGCCCGCGCCAACGTCCTGGACGGCGGCCGCCCCTTCGCCACCGTCGTCGTCAAGGACGGCGAGATCATCGCGGAGCGCGCCAACCAGGTCGCCCAGACCCACGACCCGACGGCCCACGCCGAGGTGCTGGCCGTCCGTGACGCGTGCGTGCGGCTCGGCACCGAGCACCTGACCGGCACCACGATCTACGTCCTGGCGCAGCCGTGCCCGATGTGCCTGGGCGCGCTCTACTACTGCTCGCCCGACGAGGTCGTCTTCGTCACCACCCGGGACGCCTACGAGCCGCACTACGTGGACGACCGCAAGTACTTCGAACTGGGCACGTTCTACGACGAGTTCGCCAAGCCGTGGCAGGAGCGCAGGCTGCCGATGCGGCACGAGCCGCGCGAGAACGCCGTGGACGTCTACCGCCTGTGGCAGGACCGCAACGGCGGCGACCGCCGGGTCCCCGGTGCCCCGGTGAGCGATCACGGTACGCAAGGCTGAATATAAATGTGGAACATCGTATAGACTTCCATCGTCCTGTTGTTCCCTTCCCTGTACCCGAGCCTTCCTCAGGAGCGCCCCATGGCGACGACCGCCCGCCCCGACCTCGCAGGCCGCCACTTCCTGAAGGAGGTGGACTTCAGCGCGCAGGAGTTCCGCGGTCTGGTCGAGCTGGCCGCCGAGCTGAAGGCCGCCAAGAAGGCGGGCGCCGAGACGCAGTACCTCAAGGGGAAGAACATCGCGCTGATCTTCGAGAAGGCGTCGACCCGGACCCGCTGTTCGTTCGAGGTCGCGGCCGCCGACCAGGGTGCATCGACGACGTACATCGACCCGACCGGCTCGCACATCGGCAAGAAGGAGTCGAGCAAGGACACCGCGCGCGTCCTCGGCCGGATGTTCGATGCCATCGAGTTCCGCGGGGACGAGCAGGAGATCGTCGAGACGCTCGCCGAGTTCTCCGGCGTGCCGGTCTACAACGGCCTGACCGACGACTGGCACCCGACCCAGATGCTCGCCGACGTGCTGACGATGACCGAGCACAGCGACAAGCCGCTGAACGAGATCGTCTTCTCCTACCTCGGCGACGCCCGCTTCAACATGGGCAACTCCTACCTCGTCACCGGCGCCCTGCTCGGCATGGACGTGCGGATCGTCGCGCCCAAGGCCTACTGGCCCGCCGCGGAGATCGTCGCGCAGGCCGAGCGGCTCGCCGGGGCGAGCGGCGCGCGCATCACGCTCACCGAGTCCGTCGCCGACGGGGTCGCCGGAGCGGACTTCGTCGTCACCGACGTCTGGGTCTCCATGGGTGAGCCCGAGGAGGTCTGGGACGAGCGGATCAAGGCGCTCACGCCGTACGCCGTCACCATGGACGTGCTGCGCGCGACGGGCAACGCGGACGTGAAGTTCCTGCACTGCCTGCCCGCCTTCCACGACCTGGGTACCAAGGTCGGCCGCGAGATCCACGCCAGGTACGGTCTGGAGTCCCTGGAGGTCACCGACGAGGTCTTCGAGTCGGCGCACTCCGTCGTCTTCGACGAGGCCGAGAACCGGATGCACACCATCAAGGCCGTCATGGTCGCCACGCTCGGCCGCCCGTGACCGACGGGACACACGCTCTGTAACACCTCGAAAACCGCACATATCTGTTCACACTGATGGGGCCGGAACACCCTCTCCGGTCCCATCGGCATGCGGCACACCCCCGCCGCACCCGCACCACCGGAAAAGAGCACCACCCCATGCGCATCAAGTCGCCCGAATCCCTCATCGCCGAATCGGGCGCCGACCTCGAAGGCCACGGCCTCAAGCGCACCATGGGGCTCTTCCAGCTCGTGTGCTTCGGGGTCGGCGCGGTCGTCGGCACGGGGATCTTCGTCGGACTGTCCGACACGGTCGCCGAGGCCGGACCGGCCGTCATCATCTCCTTCGTGCTCGCCGCGATCACCTGCGTCTTCACGGCGTTCTCGTTCGCCGAGCTGGGCGGCGCGATCCCGGTCTCCGGCTCCTCGTACTCGTTCGCCTACGCGACCCTCGGCGAGCGCGTCGCCTTCCTCGTCGGCTGGTGCCTGCTCCTGGAGTACGGCGTCTCGGTGTCCGCCGTGGCCGTCGGCTGGAGCCAGTACCTCAACGAACTGCTGGACAGCCTCTTCGGATGGCAGCTGCCCGCCGCCCTGTCCGCGGGCCCGTCCGACGGCGGTGTCCTCAACCTGCCCGCCGTCGTCGTCCTGCTGATGGCCGCGGCGCTGCTCGTGCGCGGCATCCGGGAGAGCGCGACGGCCACCGCGGCGATGGCCGTGCTGAAGATCGGCGTCCTGATCGCGTTCTGCGCCATCGCGTTCACCGCGTTCGAGGACCACAACCTGACCCCGTTCCTCGCCCACGGCGTCGGCGGCGTCACCTCGGGTGCCTCGCTGGCCTTCTTCTCGTACATCGGCTTCGACGCGGTCACCACCGCCGGCGAGGAAGTGAAGAACCCCCGGCGCAACATCCCGCTCGCGATCATGATCTGCATCGGCATCGTCACGCTGCTCTACTGCGCGGTCGCCGTCGCGGCCATCGGCGCGCTCGGCTCGGACGCCGTCGGCAACAAGCCCGCCGCGCTCTCCCTCGTCGTCGACGACGTCACCCACTCCGGCGTCGGCGGCGGGATCATCGCCTTCGGTGCGGTCGTCGCCATCGCGTCCGTCGTGCTCGCGGTGATGTACGGACAGACCCGGATCCTGATGTCGATGTCCCGCGACGGGCTGATCCCGCGCGTCTTCGAGCGGGTCTCGCCGACGACGTCGACGCCGGTGCGGGGCACCTGGATCGTGGCGGTCGTCTTCGCGGTCCCGGCCGCGTTCTCCTCGCTGGACGCCGTGGTGAACCTGACGACCATCGGCACGCTCGCCACCATGGTCGCCGTCAACGTCGCGGTCGTCGCCCTGCGCCGCTCGCACCCCGGCCTGAAGCGCTCGTTCCGGGTGCCGCTGTACCCGCTCAGCCCGGCCCTGGGCGTCGTCTTCTGCCTCTACCTGATCTGGGGCACGGGCTGGACGACCTGGGTGCAGTTCGCGGTGTTCCTCGCCGTCGGCGTGCTGGTCTACGCCCTCTACGGACGGAAGAACTCGCGGCTCGGCGCGGGCGCGGAGCCTACGCCTCGGACGGGGGCCGCTGCCTAGGCACCGCGGGAAGCGTGAACCACACCGCCTTGCCGGACTCGGTCGGGCGGTGCCCGCACGAGGAGGACAGGGTGCGGATCAGGAGCAGGCCGCGGCCGTGCTCCTGCCACGGGTCGGGCTCCTCGGCGTCGTCCGGATTGGTGAGGTCCGCGGGCGGCGCCGGGTCGGCGTCGTGCACCTCGACCTGACAGCCGGTCTCCAGAAGCTCCACCACCAGCTCGATGGGGGCGTCGCCCGCGGTGTGCTCCACCGCGTTCGCCACCAGCTCGGCCGTGAGCAGCTCCGCGGTGTCCATGTCGGCGGCCGGCGAGTCGATCTCGGTCAGCGCGGTACGGACGAGGGCGCGCGCCACCGGCACGGCGGCGGCCGTGTGGGGCAGGGCTATGCGCCACGACGTGGGCGTGGAGGGCCCGGGGGGAGGAGTCAAGGCGGGTCCTGAGGGGCGGGTGGGAGCGGATCGGGCGGGACGGGTGCCGGGGGATGCTGCGTGGGGTGGCCGTCCTGCGTTCAACCTTATGAATGGTACGGCGTGCGTCGATAGAGGCTCCCGGTGGTCTTCCTCGGGACATTGGGCTCTATGAGCTGAACTGTTCCTTATTCCGTCCGCCGTCCCGGCTCCTCCAGGGCGTGCCGTCGCCGTATCGCGTTCTGATGACGACGGTCACGAAGCGGTGATATCTTCGGGGGACAGTCGTCGGAGCACGCCTGCCCGCAGGAGGCCGTACGCGCATGAGTCCCTTCACCGGCTCCGCCCCCCGCACCGAGACCTGGCACCACCTCGCGTACGCCGTGGACGCGCACGGCGTCGCCACCGTCACCCTCGCCCGGCCCGAGAAGCTCAACGCGCTCACCTTCGGCGCCTACGCCGATCTGCGCGATCTGCTCGCCGAGCTGTCCCGGGAGCGAGCCGTCCGCGCCCTGGTCCTGACCGGCGAGGGCCGCGGCTTCTGCTCCGGCGGCGACGTCGACGAGATCATCGGCGCCACCCTCGCCATGGACACCGCGCGGCTGCTCGACTTCAACCGGATGACGGGGCAGGTGGTGCGCGCCGTGCGCGAGGCGCCGTTCCCCGTGATCGCCGCCGTGCACGGGGTCGCCGCGGGCGCCGGCGCGGTGCTCGCGCTCGCCGCCGACTTCCGGGTCGCCGACCCCAGCGCCCGCTTCGCGTTCCTGTTCACCAAGGTCGGACTGTCCGGCGGCGACATGGGCGCCGCCTATCTGCTGCCCCGCGTCGTCGGCCTCGGCCACGCCACCCGGCTGCTGATGCTCGGCGACGCGGTGCGCGCCCCGGAGGCCGAGCGGATCGGCCTCGTCAGCGAGCTGACCGACGAGGGCCGGGCCGACGCGACGGCCCTCGCCCTCGCCCACCGGCTCGCCGCGGGACCCGCACTCGCCCACGCCCAGACCAAGGCGCTGCTCACCGCCGAGCTGGACATGCCGCTCGGCGCGGCGGTCGAGCTGGACGCCGCCACCCAGGCCCTGCTGATGACCGGCGAGGACTACGCCGAGTTCCACGCCGCCTTCACCGAGAAGCGCCCGCCCGCGTGGCAGGGGAAGTGAGGCCCGCGTGACCACGTGTGCGCAGAAGATCGCCGTCATCGGCGGCGGTCCCGGCGGCCTGTACGCGGCCGCGCTCCTCAAGCGGCTCGACCCGGACCGCGAGATCACGCTCTGGGAGCGCAACGCGCCGGACGACACCTTCGGCTTCGGCGTCGTCCTGTCCGACGAGACCCTCGGCGGCATCGAGCACGCCGACCCGGTCGTGTACGCGGCGCTGCGGGACGAGTTCGTGCGCTGGGACGACATCGACATCGTGCACCGGGGCGTGCGGCACACCTCCGGCGGCCACGGTTTCGCCGCGCTCGGCAGGCGCCGCCTCCTGGAGATACTCCAGGGCCGCTGCCGCCGGCTCGGCGTCGAGCTGCGCTTCCGCACCCAGGCCCCGCCCCTGGACCGGCTGTGCGCCGAGTACGACCTGGTGGTCGCCGCCGACGGGGTGCGCAGCGCGACCCGCACCGCCCGCGCCGACGCCTTCGGCCCGCACATCGAGGAGCATCGCAACCGCTACATCTGGCTCGCCGCCGACGTCGCCCTCGACGCGTTCCGCTTCGAGATCGCGGAGACCGGGCACGGGGTGATGCAGCTGCACGCGTACCCGTACAGCGACAGCGAGTCGACGGTCATCGTCGAGATGCGGGACGAGGTGTGGCGGGCCTCGGGACTCGCCGGCCTGGAGGTGCGGGAGTCCGTCGCGGCCTGCGCGAAGATCTTCGCCGACGCGCTCGGCGGACGCGCCCCGAAGGTCGGCAACTCCTCCTGGCTCACCTTCCGCACCGTCGTCAACGACCACTGGTCGCACGGCAATTGCGTACTGATCGGCGACGCCGCCCACACCGCGCACTTCTCCATCGGATCCGGCACCAAGCTCGCCGTCGAGGACGCCCTCGCCCTCGCCGCGTGCCTGGGCGAACACCCCACCACGAGCGCCGCGTTGCAGGCGTACGAGGCCGAGCGGCGGCCCGTCGTCACCTCCACCCAGCGCGCCGCGCGCGCCAGCCTGACGTGGTTCGAGGACCTGCCGCGCTATCTGGACCAGCCCCCGCGCCAGTTCGCGTTCAACCTGCTCACCCGCAGCCGCCGGGTCACCCATGACAATCTGCGGCTGCGCGACGCCCGCTTCACCGATGCGGTGGAGCGCGAGTTCGGCTGCCCCGAGGGCACCCCGCCGATGTTCACGCCGTTCCGGCTGGGCGGACTGCGGCTGCGCAACCGCGTCGTGGTCTCCCCGATGGACATGTACGTGGCCGAGGACGGCGTGCCCGGCGACTTCCATCTGGTCCACCTCGGCGCGCGGGCGCTCGGCGGGGCGGGCCTGATCATGACGGAGATGGTCTGCGTCAGCCCCGAGGGCCGCATCACCCCGGGCTGCGCCGGTCTCTACACCGCCGAACAGGCTGCGGCCTGGCGGCGGATCACCGAGTTCGTGCACACCAGGGCGCCCGGCGCCGCGATCGGCGTCCAGCTCGGCCACTCCGGCCGCAAGGGCTCGACCCGCCTGATGTGGGAGGGCATCGACGAACCGCTGCCCGACCCGGCGGACAACTGGCCCCTGGTGGCGGCGTCCCCGATCCCGTACAAGGCGGGAAGCCAGACCCCGGCGGAACTCACCCCCGCTCAACTGGCCGACATCACCGCGCAGTTCGTCTCGGCGGCCCGGCGAGCCGCCGACGCGGGCTTCGACCTCCTCGAACTGCACTGCGCGCACGGCTATCTGCTGTCCGGCTTCCTGTCCCCGCTGACGAACCGGCGCGACGACGCCTACGGAGGCTCCCTGGAGGCGCGACTGAGGTACCCCTTGGAGGTCTTCGACGCGGTGCGCGAGGTGTGGCCGGACGACCGGCCCCTGACCGTACGGATCTCCGCGACGGACTGGGCCGAGGGCGGGACGACCGCCGAGGACGCGGTCGCGATCGCCCGGGCCTTCGCCGCGCACGGCGCCGCCGCGATCGACGTCTCCACCGGCCAGGTCGTCGCCGACGAGCGACCGGCGTACGGGCGCTCCTACCAGGTGCCGTACGCCGACCGGATCCGCGGCGAGACCGGCGTCCCCGTGATCTCCGTCGGCGCGATCTCCTCCTGGGACGACGTCAACTCCCTTGTCCTGGCGGGCCGTACGGACCTGTGCGCGCTCGCCCGCCCGCACCTGTACGACCCGCACTGGACCCTGCACGCGGCGGCCGAACAGGGCTACGCGGGAGAGGGGGCCGGATGGCCCGACCCGTACCGGGCGGGCAGCAGACCACCCCGCACCGGCCGCCTCGACGCCCCCAAACCCCGGCTGGTGCTGCCGAGTTGATTTCTTCGGGGTGAGCGTTCATCACGCCTCATTGCAATGACGTCTTCTTAACTCGCCTTTATTCGGCAGGTGTTGACGAAATTGATCGTTGACGACTTTGTGAACGCAATGTAGCTTTCGGGCGTTCGACGAATCCTGGCCATGTGCACGGGCGCCGACGGCGGCGCAGGGGGAGTTACGTGATGGGACAGAACAGCGGCGGTTTCTCCAAAGCGGGACTGCGCAAGGTGCACGACGTGCTGGCGCGGAGCGTCGACACGGGCCGGATCCCCGGCGTGGTCGCGCTGTTCGGCCGCGGGGACGAGACGCACGTCGAGACGATCGGCACGATGCGCCACGACGGCGGCGACCCCATGCGCCGGGACACCATTTTCCGGATGGCCTCGACCTCCAAGCCGCTGTCGATCTCGGCGGCCATGGTCCTGCTCGACGAGTGCCGCATCCACCTCGACGACCCGGTGGAGCAGTGGCTTCCCGAGCTCGCCGACCGCCGGGTGCTGCGGACGATCGACAGCCCGCTCGACGACACCGTGCCGGCCCGCCGCCCGATCACCGTCCGGGACGTGCTGACCTCCACGTTCGGCCTCGGCATGGATATGACCGTGATCGGCACCCCGGTCATGAACGCGGTCTTCGAGCAGGGCATCACCCCGAACCTGCCGGAGCCGATGCCCGAGCAGGACGAGTGGATGCGCCGCCTGGGCACCCTCCCGCTGATGTACCAGCCCGGCGAGCGCTGGCAGTACCAGATCGCCAGCGACCTGGCCGGGGTGCTCGTCTCCCGGGTCACGGGCCGGTCCTACGAGTCGTTCCTGCGCGAGCGGATCCTCGAACCGCTGGGCATGAAGGACACCGGGTTCCACGTCCCGCAGGACCAGCTGCACCGGCTGCCCCCGCTGTACGCGCCCGACCCTGCGACCGGTGAGTTCCACGTGTGGGACGAGGCCGCGACCGGCCGCCACAGCACGCCCCCGGCGTTCCAGGGCGGCGGCGGTGGGCTGAACTCCACGGCCGACGACTACCACGCCTACTTCAGGATGCTGCTGGCCGGGGGCGTGCACGACGGGGAGCGGATCCTGTCCCGGCCCGCCGTCGAACTCATGACGACGAACCGGCTCACTCCCGAACAGCAGGCCGCACGTCAGGAGCTGGCTCTCGACAACGTGCACATCTCCTTCGGCCAGGGCCAGCACGGCGGCTGGGGCCTGGGCATGGCGGTGCGCACCTACCGCGGCGACTACGCGCCCGTCGGCCAGTTCGGCTGGGACGGCGGCAGCGGCACCTCGACCTACGCCGACCCGGTCAACGGGATCGTCGGCATCCTGCTCACCCAGGTCGGCGCCTCCGCGCCCTACTCGATCCACCTGATGCACGACTTCTGGACCACGCTGTACCAGGCCCTCGACGACTGACGGTCCGCGAACGCCGTGCGTCAGCGCGGCGGCTCCGCCTTCCCCGCGGTCGTTCGCCGTCAAGCGATGCGCCGGTCCCGGCGACGCGATGAAGACCGGCTACGTCTTCGGCGCCGGCGTCCGCTGTCCGCGCTGCACTGGTTCCCTCAGTGCCCCTTCACGAAGTGCGCGTCACTTGCGGCCATCTGTTCACGCGGCATTCACGAAGCGGGCCGCGGCGGTGTGCAGCCGCTCGTGCAGCGCCCGGAACACCGCGGCCGAGCGCAGCCCCGGCCACTGCGCGGGCAGCAGCTCGGACGGCAGCCCGGGATCCGCGTACGGCAGGTGCCGCCAGGAGTCGAGGGCGAGCAGATGGTCCCGGTAGGCCGCCATCGGCGGGGTGTCCGCGCGCGCCTCCCAGGCCCGCAGCACCGGCTCGTGCTCGTCGAGGAACGCCTCGTGCAGCTTGGCCAGCGCCGCCAGGTCCCACCAGCGGGCCACCGCGTCGGCCGTCGCGGTGAAGCCCAGGTGCTCGCCGGTGAACAGCTCCACGTACCCGGCGCAGCCGGCCCGCTCCAGCGTGTGCCGGGCCTCCGCGTACAGCCCCGCGGGCGCCAGCCACACCCCGGGCGCCGCCGTGCCGAAGCCGAGCCCGGCCAGGGTGGAGCGCAGGACGTGCCGCTTGGCGCGCTCGGACTCCGGGACGGAGAACACGGCGAGCACCCAGCCGGCCTCGCCCGTGGCGCCCCCGTACACCCGGCGGTCGCCGTCGTCGAGGAGCTGCCGGGCGTCGTCCGACAGGGCGTAACCGGCGGCCCCGTCGGCCGTGCGCGCGGGCAGCAGCAGGCCGCGCCGCTTCAGCCGGGAGACCGCCGAGCGCACCGACGGCGCGTCGACCCCGGCCGCGCCGAGCAGCCGGATCAGTTCGGCGACCGGGACCGGTCCGGGGAAGCCGCGCCCGTGGGCGCCGTACAGGGTGACGATCAACGACCGGGGCGTATGCGGGGTCTGCTCGGACACGTGATCACTGTACGGTTCCGGGCGCGCGCAGCCGGAACCGCTGGAGCTTCCCCGTGGCCGTGCGCGGCAGCGCGTCCAGGAACACCACCTCGCGCGGGCACTTGTACGGCACCAGCTCGGCCTTCACGAACTCCCTGAGCGCCGCGGCGCCGCGATCGTCCCGCCGCGCCCCCGCCCGCAGCACCACGTACGCGACCGCGATCTGGCCCCGCGTGTCGTCGGGCCGCCCGACGACGGCCGCCTCCGTCACGTCGGGGTGGCGCAGCAGCGCGTCCTCGACCTCGGGGCCCGCGATGTTGTACCCGGCGGAGATGATCATGTCGTCGGCGCGGGCCACGTACCGGAAGTAGCCGTCGGGCTCGCGCACGTAGGTGTCGCCCGTGATGTTCCAGCCGTGCCGCACGTACGTGCCCTGCCGCGGGTCGGTGAGATACCGGCAGCCGACGGGCCCGCGCACGGCGAGCAGCCCCGGCTCCCCGTCCGGCAGGCCGCTGCCCGCCTCGTCGACCACGCGCGCCTCCCAGCCCGGCACGGGCACCCCGGTCGTGCCCGGCCGGACGGCCTCGTCGGCGGCCGAGATGAAGATGTGCAGCAGCTCGGTCGCGCCGATGCCGTTGATGACGCGCAGCCCCGTCGCCTCGTGCCAGGCGTGCCAGGTGGCGGCGGGCAGGTTCTCCCCGGCGGAGACGCAGCGACGCAGCGAGGTGAGGTCGTACGAGGACCAGGACGGATCCGCGAGCATCGCCCGGTAGGCCGTCGGCGCGGTGAACAGCACCGACACCCGGTGCTCGGCCACGGCCGCCAACAGCCTTGGTGCGCCCGCCTGTTCGAGCAGCAGCGCGGACGCCCCGGCGCGCAGCGGGAAGACCACGAGTCCGCCGAGCCCGAAGGTGAAGCCGAGTGGCGGGCTGCCCGCGAAGACGTCGTCCGGCGTGGGTGCGAGGACGTGCCGGGAGAAGGTGTCGGCGATCGCGAGCACGTCCCGGTGGAAGTGCAGGCACCCCTTGGGCCGGCCGGTCGTGCCGGAGGTGAAGGCGATCAGCGCGACATCGTCGGCGGAGGTGCGCACGGCCTCGTACGCGGACGGTTTCCCGGCCGCGCGGCGCAGCAGGTCGTCCGGGCCGTCCCCGTCGAACGCCGTGATCCGCAGCCCCGGCACCTCCGCCTTCGCCAGATCGTCGACGGACCGCGCGTCGCACAGCGCGTGCCGGACCTGCGCGATCTCGCACATCGTGGCCAGCTCGGCCGCCCGCGCCTGGGCGAGCACGGTCACCGCGACGCCGCCCGCCTTCATGACGGCGAGCCAGCAGGCCGCGAGGTGCGGGGTGGTGGGGCCGCGCAGCAGGACGCGGTTGCCGGGGACGACGCCCAGATCGTCGGTGAGGACGTGCGCGATACGGTCGACGGTTGCTCTCAACTCGCCGTAGGTCCAGGGGAGATGGCCGGGGGAGTGGAAGGCGGGGCGGTCCGCGCCGAACCGCTCCACGGTCGCGTCCAGCAGTTCGGCGCCGCAGTTCAGGACGTCGGGGTAGCGCAGTTCGGGCCGGTCCAGAAGGAGACCCGGCCACTGCTCGGGGGGTGGTAGATGGTCGCGCGCGAAGGTGTCGACGTGCCCCGAGGGGAGAAGTGAGCCGGGCGGGTGGGTCATGGCCGGGTGCCCCCTTGCCGTCGCGTCGTCCCACCGTATCGTGATGGTGACGACAGTCAACGGGGCGCGATACGGTGGATGCATGGGCAACTTCTCGCTCGACCCCGGTCAGCTCGCCCGGTGTGCGGAGCTGCGCGACCTCGCCCGGCGGCACCTGGCCCCTCTCGCGGAGAAGGGCGAACCGGGCCGGGTCAACCGCCCGCTCGTCGCCGAGCTCGGCCGACTCGGCCTGCTGGAGCGGCTGTTCACGTCCGGGGCGCTCGATCTGTGCCTGATGCGCGAGTCGCTGGCCCAGGTGTCCACGGAGGCGGAGACCGCCCTGGCCCTGCAGGGTCTCGGCGCCCACCCCGTGCACGCCTACGGCACCCGGGCCCAGCGCACCCGCTGGCTCCCGGAGGTCCGCGCCGGCCGAGCGGTGGCGGCCTTCGCCCTGACCGAGCCGGGCGCGGGCTCGGACGCGGCGGCCCTGGCCCTCCGGGCGACAGCGACAGACATCGCGCCCCTGGAGGGGCGCGGGGAACTGCGCGACCAGCCACGACGAGACCCGCACCCGCCCCCACCCCCGCAGAGCTGGCTCCTCAACGGCGAGAAGACCTGGATCTCGAACGCCCCGGAAGCCGACTTCTACACGGTCTTCGCCCGCACCGGAGCCCCCGGAACCCGCGCCGGAGGCGTCACCGCGTTCCTGGTCCCGGCCGACCGCCCCGGCCTGACCGGCACCCCCCTCGACATGCTCTCGCCCCACCCCATCGGCACCCTCGCCTTCGACGACGTCCCGGTCACCACCGACGACGTGCTCGGCGAGCCGGGCGGGGGCTTCCGCGTGGCCATGAACACCCTCAACCTCTTCCGCCCCAGCGTCGGCGCGTTCGCCCTCGGTATGGCCCAGGCCGCGCTCGACGCGACGCTCGCGCACACCGCCCGCCGCGAGGCGTTCGGCGGCCCGCTCAAGGACCTCCAGACCGTGGCCCACCAGGTCGCCGACATGGCGCTGCGCGTCGAGTCCGCCCGGCTGATGGTGTACGCGGCGGCATCCGCGTACGACGAAGGAGCCGACGGCGTACCGCGCCGGGCCGCGATGGCCAAGCTCCTCGCCACCGAGACCGCCCAGCACGTCGTGGACACGGCCGTCCAACTGCACGGCGCGCGAGCCCTGCGCCGCGGCCACCTCCTGGAGCACCTGTACCGGGAGGTGCGCGCGCCCCGGATCTACGAGGGCGCCTCGGAGGTCCAACGTGCCGTCATCGCCCGCGAGTTGTACAAGGAGGCAGCCCCATGAGCCGTGAGCCGAACCGGGTGAACCCGCCCGAACTCTCCCCGCCCACCGGCTTCTCGCACGCCGTCGTCGCCTCGGGCCGCCGTCTCGTCCTGCTCGCGGGGCAGACGGCCCTGGACACGGACGGCAAGATCGTGGGGGAGGACCTGCCCACGCAGTTCACCCGCGCCCTCACCAACCTGCTCACCGCGCTGCGCCACGCGGGCGGCGCCCCCGCGGACCTGGCCCGCGTCACCGTGTACGCGACGGACGTGGCCGACTACCGTGCGCACGCCCGCGAACTGGGCTCCATCTGGCAGAAGTTGGCGGGCCGTGACTATCCGGCGATGGCGGTGATCGGCGTGACCCGCCTCTGGGACGAGGAGGCCCTGGTGGAGCTGGACGGCACCGCGGTCCTGCCCTGACCCGCGGCGCTCACCGGGCGAACCCGGACGTCAGGAACGAGCCCTCGTCCCGCGTCGAGCTGGTCGGACGGCGCGGTCGCGGAGCGCGTCGAAACGGTCATCAGCAGATCCGGGTGCCCGTCCCCGTTCAGGTCGTCGGGATCCGCGGACCCCCGACCCGCCTCCGCATCCCGTGACCAGGACGAAAGCGGCCGGACCGGCCGACCAGGCACGCGTCAGAGCGCCTGCGGAACCCGGAACCGCCGCCGGTACTCCGTCGGTGTCGTGCCCACCCGCCGCCGGAACGCCCGTACCAGCGTGTCCACCGTCCCGAACCCGCAGACGGCCGCGACCCGTTCGAGCGTGGCGTCCGACGACTCCAGTTCGTGCCGGGCCTTCTCCACCCGCACCGACTCGATGTACGCGTGCGGGGTGGTGCCGAGTTCCGTCTTGAAGAGCCGGGTCAGATGGCGGTCGCTGACATGCGCGTACGCGGCGAGATCGGTGACCGTCAGGGGCTCGGCGACATGGCGCAGGATGTGGTGGCGCAGATCCTCGATGCGCCGCGTCGTGGAGACCTGCTCCAGCGGAACGCTGAACTGGCTCTGCCCGCTGGGGCGTTTGAGGTACATCACGAGCTGGCGGGCCACCCGCAGGGCGACCGCCTCGCCGAGGTCGTCGGCGATCAGCGCGAGGGACAGATCGAGGCAGGCGCTGATCCCGGCGCCGGTCCACACATTGCCCTCGCGGATGAAGATCGGGTCGGCGTCGACCGTCACCTCCGGATGATCGGCCGCGAGCTGGGGCGCGGTCGACCAGTGCGTCGTGGCCCGCTTGCCGTCGAGCAGCCCCGCCGCGGCCAGCAGATGCGCGCCCACGCACACGGAGGTGACCCGGTGCGTCCGCGCGGCCAGCACCTTCACCCAGTCGACCAGTTCGGGATCGACGAGGGGCCGCACCCGGCGCTCGGCGTCGAACTCCACGGCCCCCGGCACGATCAGCGTGTCGATGGCACCGGACGCGACCTCGGCGAAGGTGCGGTCCGGCAGGACCCGGACCCCGGCGCCCGTCGTCACCGGGTCCAGGGTCCGGGCGGCGAGCACCACCTCGTACCCCGCGGCCGCGTCGGTCTCGCGCAGGGCGAGCGAGAACACCTCGGGGGGACCGGTGACGTCGAGCAGGTCGACCCCCTCGAAGAGCACGACGACGATCAGCCGCCCGGCCTTGTCCGTCACAGTTCCTCCCACTGCCGCATGTCGGTATCTGCATGTTAGACGTCATTGCAGACGTCCGGGCGGGCTCATAGCGTTAGTGACGCGGCTCGGCGGAACACCACGGGCCGCGCCTCTCCCACGTAACTCCGAAGGCGGTACACCCATGTCCCGAACCACGCTGCGCGAGCTGAACGGCTTCGACCAGACGCCCGCGACGCTGGCCGACTCGACGCTGATCCTGATCGACTTCCAGAACACCTACACCCGGGGCGTCATGGAACTCGACGGCTGGGAGAAGTCCCTCGACGCCGCCGCGCAGCTGCTGGCCCGGGCCCGCGAGGCAGGCACCAAGGTCGTGCACGTCATCAACGACGGCGGCGAGGGCACCCCGTACGACATCCGGGCGGAGATCGGCCAGATCCACCCGAGGGTCGCGCCCGTCGAGGGTGAGGCGGTCGTCGTGAAGCAGGCGCCGAACGCGTTCGTCGGCACCGACCTCGACACGCACCTCAAGGAGGGCCAGGACGTCGTCATCGCGGGCTGGATGACCCACATGTGCGTGGCGTTCACGGCCCAGGGCGCGTTCCTGAACGGCAACCGGCCGACCGTCGTCGCCGAGGCCACCGCGACCCGCTCGCTGCCCGTCGCGGGCACCGACCTCGACGCCTGCCAGGTGCACTACAGCGCCCTCGCCACCATCGCCGACCTCTACGGGGTCGTGGTTCCCACGCAGAAGGAGATCGTCTGATGAAGCTGCTCCGTTCGGCCGCCGCGCTGGGCGCCGCCGCCGTGCTCGCGGCCACCATGACGGCATGCGGCGGAAGCTCCGAGGCCGCCACCCGCACCGACGGCGCCGCGAGCCGGGACCGGGGGCACGAGAAGAACCACGCGAAGGACACGACGACGCTGCGGCAGCTGATGAAGCTGGACGAGACCCCGGCCAAGCTGTCCGACGCCACGCTCGTCCTCGTCGACTACCAGAACGTGTACACCGAGGGCACGATGGAGCTCACCGGCTGGCGCGAGGCGGTCAAGAACACCAGGGCGCTCCTGGACCGGGCCCGCAAGGCGCACACGCCGGTCGTCCACATCGTGGAGAAGGGCTACGACCTGAAGTCGAAGGCGGGCCAGATCATCCCGGCGCTCAAGCCGGCCAAGGGCGAGGCCGTCGTCGAGAAGGCCGTCCCCAACGGCTTCCACGACACGAACCTCGACGCGGAACTCAAGAAGACCGGCCGCGAGAACGTCATCATCGCCGGCTTCATGACCCACATGTGCACCCTGTTCACCACCGAGGGCGCCGTCTACAACGGCTACCACCCCACCGTGATCGGCGACGCCTCCGCGACCCGCCCGCTCCCGGTCGCGGGCAACCCGCGGGGCATCCCGGCCCGGCAGGTGCACGAGGCCGCGCTCGCCACGATCCAGGACCGCTTCGGCGTCGTCGTGCCCCGGCAGCGCGACCTCAAGTAGCCGAGCGGCCCGGCCCCACACGTCCGGCAGGGAAAGAGCGGCCGCTCTTTCCCTGCTCGCCCCTGCCGTCCCCCCCCCATTCCCCCCATCCCCCCAACCGAAGGTTCCCCCCCATGACCGATCAGCAGCTCTCGACATCCCTATGGAGAAAACGAAGATGGCTACGCGCAGAGGTTTTATAGGTGGCGCCACCGGTGTCGGTACGGCGGCCCTGCTCGGCTACTCGGCGACCCCGAGCGCCGCGGACACCGTGTCCGCCACGGCGGTCACCCAGACGCAGGCGCGCGAGTCGATGTTCGCCGTGAACGCGGGGATGCGCGCCAACTACGCGACACTCAAAGCCGAGTTGATCAAGCACCTCTCCCCGGTGGTCGTCGTCCAGAACGACGCCAAGGGCGGCCGGTTCACCCTCGTGACCAAGGACGGGCAGGAGTCCGTCAACCCCGTCTCGCAGACCTTCGAGCTGGCGAAGTCCATCGCCCACACACCGCTCGGCGTCTTCTCGGTGATCGCCTCGTACCTCGCCGACAAGATCCCCAACCTGCCGAACGCCGACCGCATCGACCCGCACGACCTGATGATGGTCGCCTTCAACGACGACACGTCCACCGCCTGGATCGAGCCCCTGAAGGCCTACGCGGCCAAGCTCTCCACGGCCCGCCAGAACCTGCCGTCCGCCGGACTCCCGGCCGCGCTGCAGACGTCCTGCGCCACGATCCTCGACGGCGCCCTGGCGTTCATCAAGACCTCCGTCGCCGCCAAGCACTTCGACATGGCGTCGTTCGAGCAGTTCTCCGGCAGCGTCTACCCGGCCATCCGCACCAACATGGAGCACGCCTCGCAGGCCCAGATCAAGGGCGTGCAGGACATCATGAAGACCTGGCGCGCCAAGGTGGGCGAGGCGGCGTGGGCGGACCTGTACTGCGTGGTGATCTCGCAGTGGACCACCAGCGTGCTCAACCAGAACACCATCATCATCAAGGACTGCATGAACGCGGCGAAGGTCGCCACCCACCTGATCGACCTGCCCGGCCTGGAGCCGCCGGCGGACCCGGTCTTCACCGCGCTCGACAACCTCGCCCGCATCGTGCAGGACAACGTCGCCGCGGAGATGGTGTTCCCGAAGGACACGACCGTCGCCGACGCGCTCAAGGGCCAGCAGGACCTGCTCTCCGACGAGATCCTCAACCAGCTCGGCAGCGTCAACGTGACGGCCCAGGCCGCCCCGCTCTACAACACGGTCGCCACCCCCGGGGTGTGCCCGGTCCGGAAGTAGCCGTACACGCCGACGGCCCGACCGCGCACGCGCGATCGGGCCGACGGTCCGGGCAGGGCCCGGGTCAGGGGCAGGTGACGAGGACGACGGAGACGGCGTGGCAGGTGACGGACGCCGTGTCGTTGGCCGAACCGGGGTCGCTGGGCGCGGAGGCGGTGCGCTGACCGGTGACCTTCACCGGGCCGAGGGTCAGCAGGCTCAGCGGGACGCGGAACGTCTTGCTCACGCTCGCGCTGTCGGCGATGCCGCCGTAGGCGCAGGTGACCGTGGTGCCGGAGGCGGTGCAGCCCGCGGCGAGGTTGGTGGCCTTGGTGCCCGGCGGCAGCTTCGCGGTGAGCGTCGCCGAACCGACCGCCTGGGGGCCGGTGTTGTGGGCGGTGAGCGTGTAGGAGAGGTAGGGCACCAGGATGTTCAGGTGCGGCTGCGCGGTGAGGCGTACGTCGATGTCGGCCCTCGCCGGTGACGGCGCCCCGGCGAAGGCGAGGCCGTAAGGGCCGTCGAATCCACCGATCGTGGTCGTGACCTGGTTGGTCCCGGTGTCGATCGCGGAGACCGTGCCGTCGCTCACGTTGGTGGCGTAGACGGCCGTGCCGGACGGGGCGACCGCGACGCGGGCGGGGCCGTCACCGACCGGGACGGTCGCCGTCACGGCCGCGGTCGCGGTGTCGATCACCTTCACGTCGTCGCTGCCCCGGTCGGCGACGTAGGCCCGCGTGCCCGACGCGTCGAACGCGACGCCGTTGGGACCGCTGCCGACCGCGATGGTCGAACTGACCGTGTCGGTCGCGGTGTTGATGACCGAGACGGTGTTGCCGCCGCTGTTGGTGACGTAGGCGAAGGCCCCCGACGGGCTGACCGCCACACCGGCGGGCGACGACCCGACCGGGACGGTGGAGGTCACCGTGTTCGTGGCGGTGTCGATGACCGAGACCGTGGCCGCGTCGCTGTTGCTGACGTACGCGGTGGCGCCGGACGGAGTGATCGCCACGCCGTTGGGGCCGTTGCCGACCGGGACGGTCGCGGTGACCGCGTCGGTCGCGGTGTCGATGACCGAGACGGTGGTCCCGCCGCTGTTGGTGACGTAGGCGAAGGCCCCGGACGGGGTGACGGCCACGCTGAGGGGGTTGCTGCCGACGGGAACGGTCGCGCCGACCGTGTTGCTGTCCGTGTCGACCACCGAGACGGTGCCCTCGTCGAAATTGGTCACGTACGCGTGCGCGCCCGACGGGCCGACCGCCACACCGACGGGGCTGTTGCCGACGGTGATGCTCTGGGTGACCGTGTTCGTGCTCGTGTCGACCACCGAGAGGGAGTCGCCGTAGAAGTTGGCCACGTACGCCGTCGGGCTCGTGGCGGCCTGCGCGGACCCGGGAAGGGCGGCCACGCCCGTCAGTGCCAGCGCTCCACCGGCGGCGAGAGAGATCATCCGCCGCGAGAATGCGGTGGACCCGGACGGCCTGGAGGGTCTGAAGACAGCACGGAGCAAGGAAGTTCCCCCTTCATCCTGTCCGCCCCGACAGCGGGGCCGGACGACGTCCCGGAATCATCCCGCCCGTTCAACAACTCGGGGGTCACATCTTCACTCTTGTCCGAATACAGCCGACAACTGCCCACAGATGCCACCGCGCCCCTCCCCGCCCCGCCGCTCGGCAGGTCGGAAAGGGGCGCGGGGTCGCTCCGCGCGGATCAGGGGGATCAGATGTCGCGGAACGTCTCGATCTGTGCCCCCACCGAGTTCAGCCGCTCGGCCAGCTCCTCGTAACCGCGGTTGATCACATACACGTTGCGCAGCACCGAGGTGCCCTCGGCCGCCATCATCGCGAGCAGGACGACCACGGCGGGGCGCAGGGCCGGCGGGCACATCATCTCCGCCGCGCGCCAGCGCGTCGGGCCCTCCACCAGGACCCGGTGCGGGTCGAGGAGCTGGAGGCGGCCGCCCAGGCGGTTGAGGTCCGTCAGGTAGATCGCGCGGTTGTCGTAGACCCAGTCGTGGATGAGGGTCTTGCCCTGGGCCGAGGCCGCGATCGCCGCGAAGAACGGGACGTTGTCGATGTTCAGGCCCGGGAACGGCATCGGGTGGATCTTGTCGATCGGCGCCTCCAGTTTGGAGGGGCGGACCGTGAGGTCGACCAGCCGGGTGCGGCCGTTGTCCGCGACGTACTCCGCGGAGCGGTCGTGGTCGAGGCCCATCTCCTCCAGGACCGCGAGCTCGATCTCCAGGAACTCGATCGGGACGCGGCACACGGTCAGTTCGGACTCCGTGACGACCGCCGCGGCCAGCAGGCTCATCGCCTCGACCGGGTCCTCGGACGGCGAGTAGTCGACGTCCACGTCGATCTTCGGCTTGCCGTGCACCGTCAGTGTCGTGGTGCCGATGCCCTCGACCTCGACGCCCAGGGCCTCCAGGAAGAAGCACAGGTCCTGGACCATGTAGTTCGACGACGCGTTGCGGATGACCGTCCGGCCGTCGTGACGGGCCGCCGCGAGCAGCGCGTTCTCCGTCACCGTGTCGCCGCGCTCGGTCAGCACGATCGGGCGGTCCGGGCTGACGTCCCGCGCCACCTGCGCGTGGTACAGCCCCTCGGTCGCCGCGATGTCCAGGCCGAACCGGCGCAGGGCGATCATGTGCGGCTCGATGGTGCGGGTGCCGAGGTCGCAACCGCCCGCGTACGGCAGCTTGAAGCGGTCCATGCGGTGCAGCAGCGGGCCCAGGAACATGATGATCGACCGCGTGCGGCGGGCCGCCACCTCGTCGATGGCGGCCATGTCCAGGTCGGCCGGCGGCACGATCTCCAGGTCGACGCCGTCGTTGATCCAACGGGTGCGCACGCCGATGGAGTTGAGGACCTCGAGGAGCCGGTAGACCTCCTCGATCCGGGCCACGCGGCGCAGCACCGTGCGCCCGTCGTTCAGCAGCGACGCGCACAGCAGCGCCACGCACGCGTTCTTGCTCGTCTTGACGTCGATCGAGCCCGACAACCGGCGCCCGCCGACGACGCGCAGATGCATCGGACCGGCGTAGCCGAGGGACACGATCTCGCTGTCGAGGGCTTCGCCGATCCGGGCGATCATCTCAAGGCTGATGTTCTGGTTGCCGCGCTCGATCCGGTTGACGGCGCTCTGGCTGGTGCCGAGCGCCTCGGCGAGCTGCGTCTGCGTCCAGCCCCGGTGCTGCCGGGCGTCGCGGATGAGCTTGCCGATGCGTACGAGGTAGTCGTCTGCCATGACGTGAACGTTATCTCAGATATGAGATGACGCATTCTGGGGGGCCCATCGGAGTGACGGGACGTCAGTGGTTCTAGCGGCGCTTGGTGGTCGTCTTGCGCCAGCCGAACGGGCCGGGCAGGTCCATGGAGGTCGTGCGACGGCCCGTGCTGCTGTGCGTGTGCTTCGGCCCGTGGGAACCGCCTCCGGTCGTGATCGACCAGGACTTGCGGTTGATGTTGAGCCGCACGCCGGGGAGGATGCGGAAGCTCTTGCGGAATGTGAGGGGCATGGCGTCGTCTCCTTCTGGCTGGTGGCGTCCGAATACCCACCCGCCCCTCGATCAGTCCGCCCCGCCCCCGCAGAGACGCCCCGCGTCCCCTAGCCGCGCTCGTACGTGCCCGTCAGTCGTCCCCGTCCGAGGAGCGGCGCCGTGATCGACGACAGCAGCGCCCGCGGCCGTGCCCCGTCGGCCGCGTCCAGCGGGGCCGACAGCGCGTACAGCAGGAAGACGTACCGGTGCGGTCCGTGGCCCTTGATCGGCCCCGGGCCGTGGTACCCGCGGCCGATGCTCGCGCGCAGCAGCCGCACCCCGGACCCCGGCTGCCGGGCGTCGAGCGCACCGGGCTCCAGTTCGGTGCACGACGGGTCGAGCAGCGCGACGCAGTGCGTGACGGGCCGGGGCAGGGGGATGTCGAGATCCTCCATGACGAGCAGCAGCTGTGCCGTTCCGGCGGGCGGGGTGGTCCAGGTCAGGTGCGGGGAGACGTTCTCGCCGCCGATGTTCTTCGCCGCCTGCCGGGCCGGCATGGGGGCGCCGTCGGTGAAGTCCTGGCTGGTGAGGACCAGGTTCTCGGGGGCCTGGAGGCCGGGGCGGTGCCAGGCGGAGGCCGTTTCGTCGGCCCGGCGGTTCTTCAGGAGCTTGCCCAGCAGCGTCATCGGGTCGCCTCCACCATGTCGATGATCTCCTGCGTGGTGGCGGTCTCGCCCAGCTTGGGGAAGACGCGCCGCACGCTGTGTTCGTGGATGGCCGCGTCGGGGTCGTCCATCGCGTCGGTGGCCAGCACGACGTGGTAGCCGTGGTCGACGGCCGAGCGTGCGGTCGACTCGACGCCGGAACCGGTCGCGACGCCGGTCAGCACGACCTGGGTGACCCCGTGGTCGCGCAGCAGGGTGTCGAGCCCGGTGTCGTGGAACGCGCTGCGCCGCCGCTTCGTGACGGTGAAGTCCCCGGGCCGCGCGCCGAGTTCCTCCACGAGGTCGGCGAAGCCGTCGGGCAGGGCGGTGCCGATCCGGTGCCGCGCGGACTCGGTGCGGCCGGGCGCGACCCCGGTGACGTTGACGAGGATCACCGGCAGGCCGTGCCGCCGGAACGCGTCGGCCAGCCGGGCCGACCGCTCCACGACGGGGTCGAACGGGGACCCGGCCGGGGCGATGCCCTTCTGGAGGTCGATCACGACCAGTGCGGGGGTGGGGTCGATGGTGCTGAGTGCCATGGTGCTGGTTACTCCTGGAGATCGGACGACGCCGGGGCCGGCGTCCTGGGGGAGGGCGAGGTGCTGGACGCCGCCCGGGTGCGCACCCGCCCCGGCCCGCGCAGCAGTGACGCCAGCGCGGCGAGGAGGGCGAGGACCGTGCCGAACGCGAACACGACGACCAGGCCCGAGTGGAAGGGTCCGGAGAGCAGGTGCGGGAAGAACTCGCCGCCGGTCAGGGTCTGCTGCTGCGCCGGGTCGAGGTGGTGCAGGGCGCCGCTGGGCTTGAGCAGGTTCTCCACCGGGTTGACGCCGAGCTGGGCGGCGAACAGCGACGCGACCGGCGGCAGCTCGCCGACCTGCGCGGCGACGTGCGCCGACACGCCCTGCTGCTGGAGGCCCGCGGTGAGGGTCTGCGGGAGGCTCCCGGCCAGGCCCGCGATCATCAGCGAGAAGAACACGCCGATCGACACGGCGGTGCCGGAGTTCTGGAAGGTGGCGCGCATCCCGGAGGCCACTCCGCGCAGCTCGGCCGGGACGCTGCCCATGATGGAGGACGAGTTGGGGGAGGCGAACATGCCGCTCGCTATCCCGTTCAGCGCGATGAGCAGCGCGAAGATCCAGTAGCTGAAGTCGATGGGCAGCGCCATCAGGCCGAGGAAGCTGGCGCCGAAGAGCAGCGCGCCGCTCGTCGCCAGGCCCCGCGAGCCGAACCGGTCCGACAGGTACCCGGACACGGGCCCCGCCGCGAGGAACCCCGCGGTCAGCGGCAGCATGAAGATGCCCGCCCACAGCGGTGTGGCGTCGTAGGCGTAGCCGTGCAGCGGCAGCCAGATGCCCTGGAGCCAGATGATCAGCACGAACTGGAGCCCGCCGCGCCCGATCGAGATGGCGAGGCCCGCCAGGTTGCCGAAGGTGAAGGCACGATTGCGGAAGAGCCCCGGCTGGATCATCGGTGCCGCGACCCGCCGCTCGACGACGACGAAGGCGACGAGCAGCGCGATCCCGCCCACGAGGAGCGCCTGGACCAGCGGGTTCGTCCAGCCCATGGTGTGTCCGCCGTAGGGCTGGAGGCCGAAGGTGACCCCGATCAGGGCCGCGCTCAGCCCGACGCCGAAGGTGATGTTGCCCCACCAGTCGATCCGGCCTCCGCCGTGCCGTCCGGTCTCGCGCAGGGTGCGGTACGCCCACACGGTGAAGAAGAGCCCGACGGGGACGTTCACCCAGAACACCGCGCGCCAGTCCCAGGCCGTCAGCAGCCCGCCGGCGACCAGCCCGATGAACATCCCCGCGAGGGCGGCCACCTGGTTGATGCCGAGGGCGAAGCCGCGCCGCTCCTTGGGGAAGGCGTCGGTGAGGATCGCCGCCGAGTTCGCCGTCAGCATCGACCCGCCGACGGCCTGGAGCACGCGCCAGCCGATCAGCCACACCGCGCCCCGGCCGCCGTCGAAGGGGTCGAAGGAGAGCAGGATCGAGGCGAACGTGAAGACCGCGAACCCGCTGTTGTAGATGCGCACCCGCCCGTACATGTCGCCGAGCCGGCCCACCGTGACCACCAGGACGGCCTGGACCAGCCGGTAGCCCATGATCATCCACAGCAGATAGGCGATGTTGCCCGGCGCCAGCGGGTCCAGATGGATGCCGCGGAAGATCGCCGGGAGGGCGATCAGCACGATGGAGCCGTCCAGCGCGGACATGAAGACCGCGGCGGTCGTATTGGTCAGTGCCGTCCATTTGTACCGCTCGTCGGGGACCCGCTCCGCCATGAGCGTCTCTCCGGGATCCGTCATCGGCCTGCTTCCTCTCAGGGGCCTCAGAGACGCTCGGCCAGCCGCTCGACCAGCGGTGCCACCGCCTGGAGCTGGGCCAGTTCCTCGGGGCTGAAGGCGTCGGAGCCCAGCACCCGGCCGAGCATCTCGACCCGCTCGTTGCGCTTGTCCCGCAGTGCCCGGCGTCCGGCCTCGGTCACGGAGAGGACCATCCGCCGCCCGTCCTCCGGGTCCTGGCTGCGCTCGACGAGGCCGCGCTCGCGCAGCACGCCGAGCGTCGCGCCCATGGCCTGCGCCGTGATCTGCACCTCGCGGGCGAGCGCCGAGGAGGTGGTGGGGCCCAGCCGCTCCAGCCGGGACAGCGCGGTGCGCTGCGGCATCGTCAGCCCGCTCTCGACGGGGACCTGCCGCACGCGCCGCACCAGCACGCTGACGCTCGCGAGCAGGGCGGAGGCGACCGCCTCGGGGTCCGGCTCTTGGTTCATACACTAAGGCTAGTTGATAAGGCTGCCTTAGTAAATCGCCGAGGGTCGGGACGTCCAGCACTGGTGGAGGCCCGGACCGCGTACGACGATGGAAGGGCGGTACGTGGGTACGCGCAGCGGTGAGCCCCGCACGGCACCGCTTGATGGCACCGACGGGTGATGTATTAGAGTTATCTCGACATCGAGATATCTGCCGAGGCGCACGCAGCCGCGCGCCGCTGTCGAGTCCGAAGGTAAGGGTTACCTAACTTAGCCTTACCTTAGCGGATTGGCGACCCGTCGTGGCGGCAGGATGCGGTGGAACGCGCACATATATGAAGGAGACTGTCGTGTCGGCGAACAGCTTCGACGCCCGCAGCACGCTGAGCGTGGGCGACGAGTCGTACGAGATCTTCAGGCTGGACAAGGTCGAGGGCTCTGCTCGCCTTCCCTACAGCCTCAAGGTCCTTCTGGAGAACCTGCTCCGCACCGAGGACGGCGCGAACATCACCGCCGACCACATCCGTGCGCTCGGCAACTGGGACTCCCAGGCGCAGCCCTCGCAGGAGATCCAGTTCACGCCGGCCCGCGTGATCATGCAGGACTTCACCGGCGTGCCCTGTGTCGTGGACCTGGCCACCATGCGTGAGGCCGTGAAGGAGCTGGGCGGCGACCCCGCGAAGGTCAACCCGCTCTCCCCGGCCGAGCTGGTCATCGACCACTCCGTCATCGCCGACAAGTTCGGCACGAAGGACGCCTTCGGCCAGAACGTCGAGCTGGAGTACGGCCGCAACCGCGAGCGTTACCAGTTCCTGCGCTGGGGCCAGACGGCCTTCGACGACTTCAAGGTCGTCCCGCCGGGCACCGGCATCGTGCACCAGGTGAACATCGAGAAGCTGGCCCGCACGGTCATGGTCCGGGGTGGCCAGGCCTACCCGGACACCCTCGTCGGCACCGACTCGCACACCACGATGGTCAACGGCCTGGGCGTGCTCGGCTGGGGCGTCGGCGGCATCGAGGCCGAGGCCGCCATGCTCGGCCAGCCGGTCTCCATGCTGATCCCGCGCGTCGTCGGCTTCAAGCTGACCGGCGAGCTCCCGGCCGGCACCACCGCCACCGACCTCGTGCTGACGATCACCGAGATGCTGCGCAAGCACGGCGTCGTCGGCAAGTTCGTCGAGTTCTACGGTGAGGGCGTCGCCGCCACCTCGCTGGCCAACCGCGCCACCATCGGCAACATGTCGCCGGAGTTCGGCTCCACCGCCGCGATCTTCCCGATCGACGACGAGACCCTGAACTACCTGCGCCTGACCGGCCGTGACGCCCAGCAGGTCGCGCTCGTCGAGGCGTACGCCAAGGAGCAGGGCCTCTGGCTCGACCCGGCCGCCGAGCCCGACTTCTCCGAGAAGCTGGAGCTCGACCTCTCCACGGTCGTCCCCTCCATCGCCGGCCCGAAGCGCCCGCAGGACCGCATCGTCCTCGCGAACGCGTCGCAGCAGTTCGCCCAGGACGTGCGCAACTACGTCTCGGACGACTCCGAGGCGGGCAAGGAGTCCTTCCCGGCCTCCGACGCCCCGGCCGTCTCCAACGGCGTTCCGTCGAACCCGGTCACCGTGACCGCCCCCGACGGCACCACGTACGAGCTGGACCACGGCGCCGTCACCGTCGCCGCGATCACCTCCTGCACCAACACCTCGAACCCGTACGTGATGGTGGCCGCCGCCCTCGTCGCGAAGAAGGCCGTCGAGAAGGGCCTGACCCGCAAGCCGTGGGTCAAGACCACCCTCGCCCCGGGCTCGAAGGTCGTCACCGACTACTTCGACAAGTCGGGTCTCACCCCGTACCTGGACAAGGTCGGCTTCAACCTCGTCGGCTACGGCTGCACCACCTGCATCGGCAACTCGGGCCCGCTGCCCGAGGAGGTCTCGAAGGCCGTCAACGACCACGACCTCGCCGTCACCTCGGTCCTCTCCGGCAACCGGAACTTCGAGGGCCGCATCAACCCCGACGTCAAGATGAACTACCTGGCGTCCCCGCCGCTGGTCGTCGCGTACGCCATCGCCGGTTCGATGAAGGTCGACATCACCAAGGACGCGCTCGGCGTCGACCAGGACGGCAAGCCCGTCCACCTGGCCGACATCTGGCCGACCGAGGCCGAGGTCAACGACGTCGTCGCCAACTCGATCGGCGAGGACATGTTCAACAAGTCCTACTCCGACGTCTTCGCGGGCGACGCCCAGTGGCAGGCGCTGCCGATCCCGACCGGCAACACCTTCGAGTGGGACACCGAGTCCACCTACGTCCGCAAGCCCCCGTACTTCGAGGGCATGACGATGGAGACCACCCCGGTCTCCGACATCCAGGGCGCCCGCGTCCTGGCGAAGCTGGGCGACTCGGTCACCACCGACCACATCTCCCCGGCCGGTGCCATCAAGGCCGACACCCCGGCCGGCAAGTACCTCACCGAGCACGGTGTGGAGCGTCGTGACTTCAACTCCTACGGCTCGCGCCGAGGCAACCACGAGGTTATGATCCGCGGCACGTTCGCCAACATCCGCCTGCGCAACCAGCTCGCGCCGGGCACCGAGGGCGGCTACACCCGCGACTTCACGAAGGAGGACGCCCCCGTCTCCTTCATCTACGACGCCTCGCGCAACTACATCGAGCAGGGCACCCCGCTCGTCATCCTGGGCGGCAAGGAGTACGGCTCCGGCTCGTCCCGCGACTGGGCCGCCAAGGGCACCGCGCTCCTCGGCGTCAAGGCCGTCATCACCGAGTCGTACGAGCGCATCCACCGCTCGAACCTCATCGGCATGGGCGTCCTGCCGCTCCAGTTCCCGGAGGGCCAGAACGCCGACTCCCTCGGCCTGACCGGCGAGGAGACCTTCTCCTTCACCGGCGTCGAGGAGCTGAACAACGGCTCGACCCCGAGCACGGTGAAGGTCACGACCGACACCGGCGTCGAGTTCGACGCGGTCGTCCGCATCGACACCCCCGGCGAGGCGGACTACTACCGCAACGGCGGCATCATGCAGTACGTGCTGCGCAACCTGATCCGCAACTAAGCGGCAGGCACCAGCAGTTGGGGCCGCGTCCCGGGTTCGCCCGGGGCGCGGCCCCTCCGCTTGTCGCCGCTACTGGCCCACCCGGCCGTCGATCCGCTCGCGCAGCAGGTCCGCGTGGCCGCTGTGGCGGGCGTACTCGTCGATGCGGTGCACCAGCAACTCGCGGATCGCGACGTCGTCCCTGCCGACGCGCTCGCCGAGGTCCGTGAACTGCGCCAGCGCCGCGTCCGTCTCCGCCTGCTCGCGCTCCAGGTCGGCGTACGCGGCGTCGACCACGGCCTGCTCGGGCACGGCTCCGTGGAAGTCGGCGTCCTTGGGGCCGTAGAGCTTCGGCAGCGGCTCGTCCAGGGTCAGCCAGGTGCGCCAGTCGCGCTCCACCTCGGCGAGGTGCCGGATCAGCCCGAGCAGGGACATCGTCGACGGCGGCACGGACCGTGTGGCCAGCTGCTCCGGGTCCAGGCCCTCGCACTTCATCCGCAGCGTGATCCGATAGCTCGTCAGGAAGTCGTGCAGCGTGGCCCGTTCGCCCTCGGGCGCGTCGTCGTTGTCGCGCGGGTCGTCGGCCGGGTCGGTCCACATGTCCGGGTACACGGTGGCCTGCGTCCAGCGTTCGGGCTGCCCGTTCGTCTCGATCATGCGCGCAGCATCGCACGGGCGTACGGCGCGTGGAGGTGCGATGAGTTCTCCCGTCCGGCAGAGTCTGACCGGCGACAGTCACCACTCGCGACGACAGGAGCATCCATGAGCGGCCAATTGCTGCGCGTCCAGAACTTCAACGTCTCCGCCGACGGTTTCGGGGCCGGAGGCGAGCAGACCTTCGAGCGGCCGTTCGGGCACGCCGATCCGCGCACCCTGATGGCCTGGTGCGGGGAGACCGCCAGCTGGCTGATGCGCACCGAACCGGGCGGCAGCCGCGGCCTCGACGACTACCTGGTCCGGGACTACGCCCGCAACATCGGCGCCGAGATCATGGGCCGCGGCAAGTTCGGCCCGCAGAAGGGGGCCTGGGAGGATCACGAGTGGCAGGGCTGGTGGGGTGACGAACCGCCGTTCCACACACCGGTGTTCGTCATGACCCACCACACCCGCCCCTCGATCACCCTCTCCGACACCACGTTCCACTTCGTCGACGCCGACCCGGCGACCGTCCTCGCCCAGGCGCGCGAGGCGGCCCAGGGCAAGGACGTCCGGCTCGGCGGCGGGGCCACGGTCATCCGCCAGTTCCTCGACGCCGACTTGATCGACACCCTGCATGTGGCGGTCTCACCGGGCATCGAGCTCGGCTCGGGCTCCCGCCTGTGGAAGTCGCCGGACGAGCTGCGCGACCGGTTCCACGTCGACGTGGTGCCGAGCCCGGGCGGCAGCGTGGTCCACTACCTGGCCTGGCGGAAGTGATCCGCGGGGCCCGTCAGTTGCGGTACCGGTAGAGGATCCGGCCACGCGTCAGGTCGTACGGGCTCAGCTCCACCAGGACCCGGTCGAACGGCAGGATCTTGATGTAGTTCTTCCGGATCTTGCCGCTGATGTGGGCGAGCACCTTGTGCCCGTTCTGCAACTCCACCTGGAACGTGGCGTTGCGCAGGCACTCGGTGACGGTGCCCTCGATCTCGATACCAGGGTTTGTCTTCGGCATCAGTGAAGTACGACCTCCAGATTGGTTCCGACGCGTTCCGCGCCGATGTCGTCGAACAGTGCGGCGGCGGCCGTGTTGGCCGCGCCGGTCTCGGCCGTCGCCGCCCGGACCCCCGACCGGTGCAAGGATCCCAGTACGTCGGCCAGGAGCGCCCGCGCGACCCCGCGCCGCTGCCGGTCCGCCCGTACGGCGAGCAGCCCGATCCTGGGCTGCCGGGGGACCGGTGCCACCCGCAGCAGGCCCACGTACCGGCTGCCCTCGGCGGCCACCGCGTACTTCGTCGGGTCGACCACCGTGGCGTCGTCGAGGCGCGGCAGCACCTCGGCCGGCATCTCCCGCCAGCCGAGGGCGGCCTCGACCTCGGCGCGGACCGTACGGTCCAGCTCGCGCAGGGGGTCCTTCTCCGCCGCGCCGAGGGGGAGGATCGTCACGCCCTCGGGCGGGCGTGCCGCGCCGAGGTTAGTCAGCTCCGGGTCGGTGGGCACGCGGTACACGTGCTCGCGGCGCGCGTGGCTGAATCCCGCCTGCTCCCACCGGGACGTCAGTGCCAGGTCGGCCGCGTCGACCATCGTGTACAGCGGCCTCGGCAGCTCCGCCAGCATGGCCGTGGCCAGGCGGTCGAACGCCGTGTCGTGCCAGGAGTCGATGCTCAGGAACATCCGGCCGTCGTGCCTGCGCCAGGTCTCGCCCCGGCCGACCACCTGATCGTCCTCCAGCGCGTGCCACTGCCCGTCGGCGACGCGCGTGATCTCTGTTGTGTCCATAGGTCTCTGCCTCTCGGAATCGCCCAGTACGGGCGCTCCCGGCGACCTATGTCAGTGGCCGGCCCGTGAGAAGGAGGAGAGCACCCACGTGCGTACTGCGGTCATGGGTCCCACCTCCTCGGGCTGCATCACGGTTCGGGCCAGACAGTAAGCGCCGCGATGCCGTCCCGTCCACACAATTAAGCGCGGGGCAGCTCCAGGAAGGCGGCCCAGGCGCCCGGGGCGACCGTGAAGTGGGGGCCTGCGGTGTTCTTGGAGTCGCGGATGTGGATGGCGGTGGGGTGGGTTGCTACCTCGACGCAGTCTCCGCCTTCGCTGCCGCTGTAGCTCGACTTCCGCCAGTCGTAGGCGACTTCGAGGCACTGGCCGCCTTCATCGCTGCTGTAGCTCGACTTGAACCAGTTCCTTGTGGTCCTCATTGCTCTCCTAGCAGCCGGTCCAGCAGGCCCTTGGTTGCCTCGGGGCTGAGAGCCTGTGACCGCAGCATCGCATACTTGCGTTCCAGGACGGAGACCTCGCCTGGGTCGGAAACCCACTGGCTGCCGCGCTGGGACTCGGTGTATGCGAGGTGCTGATGCTCCGAGGTCTCCAGAAGGGTGAACGGGCCTGCGGTTCCAGCGTTCTCCGGTGCGTCGAGCGCCAGTACCTGCAAGGACAAGCCGGGAAGATTGGCGCACTCACGCAAGAAGCTCAACTGGTCTCTGCGTACGAGGGGTTCGGCGATCGCCATCTTCAGCGCGGGCTCCCACACGACGAAGCTGAGCGTCGGCGGACACTTGCGGTGCAGGATCTCCTGCCGCTCCGCGCGCCCCGCCACCTTGGTCTCGATCTCGTCCTCGTCGTACGCGGGTACCCGCTGCCCGAGCAGCGTCCGCGCGAACTCCGGGGTCTGGAGGAGGCCGGGCACGACAAGGGTGTCGTACCAGGACAGGGCGATGGCTTCACGCTCGTGCTGGATGTACGACTCCGCCCAGAGGGGGAACTGGTCGATCTCCGGCATGTTCGCCACCGTGACCGCCAACGCCCCCTTGGTATCCAGAACTTGGTCCATCAACCCGGCAGTGTCCAGCGGCAAAGGCCGCCTGCCCTGCTCATAAGCCGCAATGGTCGACTCGGCGATCACCAGCCGGGCCCCCAGCGTCGCCTGCGTGAACCCGGCGGCCTTTCGGAACAGGGCGAGCAGCTCACCGACCATCCTCAACGCCGACGGATTCTTCGGCGGACGCTTCCCAGGGCTCATGACGGTCAATCTCCCCGCCCCCGCTCTCCGTCGACCCCATTGGCACCCCGACAGAAAATCTGTCGGGGTCCACGTACTGTCCCGAGTGAATCACTCTCCGCGACATTTCCGACCATGAACCCGGAATATCGCGAACGCTTCTACCGCCGCGAACGCCAGTCGGTCCCGGCGGCCCGCGACTTCACCCAGGCCGCCCTCGTGGCTTGGCGAAAGACAACCCGAGCGGACGAAATCCTGCTCTGCGTAAGCGAGTTGACGACGAACGCCCTCCTCCACGGAGTGCCGCCCGGCCGGGGCTTCCTCCTGAGGATCACGCACGACGAGGTCGAGGACACCGTCCGCGTCGAGGTCCACGACAGCGGCACCGGCACCCCCGCCGTCCCCGTCCCCCAGCGGAGCGCCACCGCCGAGAACGGCCGGGGCCTGCTCCTCGTGGAGGCGCTGGCCGACAAGTGGGGCGTGGGGGAGCGGGACCCCGGCAAGGAGGTGTGGTGCGAGTTCGGACCGGGAACGGCGCAGGCCCCGCCGGAAGATCCCGACGGGGCCCGCACCGAAGACGGCGGCTACGACAGCAGCTCCACCTCCGCGACGGTCGCCGCGCCACCCGTGAACACGAGGCGGTAGTGCGCGTACGAACCCGGCTTCGGCACCGAGAACGCCCGGGTCTGCTTGTCCCAGGCGAAGGACTCACCGGACCGCTCGTCGAGCGTCTTCCAGGTCGTGCCGTCGGCCGACGCCTCCAGCTTCCAGCCCGTCGGGGCCTTCGCGTGGTCGGCGGACGTCAGCGTGTACTGCACGGCCTTCGTACCGTCCGCCGGGACCGGCAGGTCGGCCGACTCGACGCTCGCCGACGTGGCCGAGGTGTTGTCGAAGAGCGGACCCGAGCCCGTGATCGCGTCCTTGCGGGGCACGGCCACCTTGTCGTCCTTGGTGATGGACGTCGGTGCGGCGTCCTTGCCGCTGCCCCACGACGACGGCTTGTCGCCCATGGCGAACTCGATGACACCGCCCTTGGCGACGACCGAGTTCGGCAGCGAGGTCTTCGACCAGGTCTTGCCGTTGACCTTCACGCCCTGCACGTAGACGTTCTTGGCGCTGTTCCTCGGCGCCTTGACGACCAGGTCGCGGCCGTTCTCCAGGTGCAGGGTCATCTTGGTGAACTGCGGGGAACCGATGGCGAATTCGCCGCTGCCCATGACGAGCGGGTAGAAGCCCATCGACGAGAAGAGGTACCAGGCCGACTGCTCGCCGTTGTCCTCGTCGCCGTGGTAGCCCTGCCCGATCTCCGAGCCGGTGTAGAGACGGGACAGCACCTCGCGCACGTTCTTCTGCGTCTTCCACGGCTGGCCGGCCGCGTCGTACATGTACGTGACGTGGTGCGCGACCTGGTTGGAGTGGCCGTACTGGCCCATCCGCACGTCACGCGCCTCGGTCATCTCGTGGATGACCCCGCCGTACGACCCGGCGACATCCGCCGAACCGGTCTCCGGCGTAGAGAAGTACGTGTCCAGCTTCTTCGCCAGACCGGCCTGGCCGCCGTACAGGTTCGCGAGACCCTTGGTGTCCTGCACCGCGGTGAAGGCGTAGCCCCAGCCGTTCGTCTCGGTGTAGTCGTAGCCCCAGATCGCCGGGTTGAAGTCCTCCGACTTCACCCGCCAGTCGCCCTTGGCGCTCTTGCCCTGGAAGAAGCCCGTACCGGCGGCCTTGTCGTCGAACATGTTGACGTAGTCGCGGGCCCGGTTGAGGAAGTACTCCGACTCCTCCTGGTACTGCTTCTTGCCGGTCTTCTTGTAGAGGGCCTGGCCCATCTGCGCGATGCCGTAGTCGTTGAGGTAGCCCTCCAGGGCCCACGACATGCCCTCGTGCGTGTCCGTCGACGTGTAGCCGAGGAACGGCGAGGTGTCCATGCCCTTGCGGCCCACACCCGACTGCGGCGGCACCACGGTCGCGTTCTTCACGGCCGCCTTGTACGCGTCCTCCGCGTCGAAGTCGACGCCCTTCACGTACGCGTCGGCGAACGCGACGTCCGACGACGTGCCCGTCATCAGGTCCGCGTAACCCGGCGAGGACCAGCGCGAGATCCAGCCGCCGTCCTTGTACTGCTGCACGAACCCGTCGACCATCTCGCCCGCCCGGTCCGGCGTGAGCAGCGAGTACGCGGGCCAGGTCGTCCGGTAGGTGTCCCAGAAGCCGTTGTTGACGTACGGCTTGCCCTCGACGATCTTCGCGCCGGTGTGCGTCGGCGTGTCGGGACCGGTCATCGCGGAGAACGGCGACGCGTACTTGTACGTCGACCTGCCCTCCGAACGGACCTTCTCGAAGGCCGAGTTGGGGTACAGGTATAGCCGGTAGAGCGAGGAGTACAGCGTCGTGAGCTGGTCCTGCGTGGCGCCCTCGACCTCCACCTTGTTCATGATCTTGTCCCACTGGGCGCGGGCCGCGTTCTTCACCGAGGTGAAGGAGCGGTTCCCGGGCAGCTCCTGCGCCAGGTTGTCCTTCGCCTGGTCGATGGAGATCAGCGAGGTCGCCAGGCGCAGCGTGACGGTGCGGTCCTTGCCCGCGTCGAAGGTGAAGTGGCCCTTCACCCCGGAGGCGTCGGCGTCCTTCACCGCCTTGTCGAAGACGCCGTAGACGAACAGGCGGGTCGCGCCGGTCGACAGACCCGACTTCACGTCCGAGTAGCCGGTGACGACGCCGTTGTCCTTGTCGAGCGTGAGGCCGCCCTGCTCGGAGACGTTGTCGAAGACGACGCTCGCGTCGTCGCCCGGGTAGCTGAAGCGCAGCGCGGCGGCGTGGTCGGTCGGAGCCATCTCCGCCCGCACGCCGTTCTCGAACGTCACGCCGTAGTAGTACGGGCGGGCTGTCTCGTTGTCGTGCTTGAACGGCAGCGCCCGGCCGGAGCGCGAGGTGTCCAGGGCGTCGCCGGTCTTCGCCGACGGCATGATCTGGAACGTCTGGCGGTCACCCATCCAGGGGCTCGGCTCGTGGCTCGCCGCCAGCGCCTCCATGGTGGGGAGGTTGTCCGCGTTGTTGTCGCGCGCGTAGTCGTACAGCCAGCTGTCCGAGCCCGCGTTCGTCACCGGCGTCCAGAAGTTGAACCCGTTCGGGACGGCCGTCGCCGGAAACGTGTTGCCGCGCGAGAACCCGCCGCTGGAGTTCGTACCGCGGGTCGTCGACGCGTAGTCGCTCAGGTGCGCCTTGGGAGCCACCGGTCGGGCCCGCTCCACGGAGATGTCGTCGAGCCAGCCGCGGAACTTCGCCGGGCCCTTCGCCGAGTCGTACCCGACGAGTATCCGGTCGATGGTCTTCCCGGCCGCGACCGAGCCGATCGACGACTTCACGGCGTTCCACTGGTTCACGTACAGCCGCTTGGCGTCGCCCTGGCCGCGCGGGGTCAGCAGACCGCCGTTCGAGTCGACCGCCTTCAGGTCGCTCAGATATGTGCCGTCGGTGAAGGCGAGGTCGACCGAGACGTTCGTGGCGTCGTAGTCGCGGTCGCCGTCCGCCATCTGCGGGAAGATCTTGTACGACAGCTCGGTGTCCCGCGCCACCGCCACATCGACGTCGAAGACCTTGTTGTACGAGTACGCGCGGCCGTCCGTCTTGTGCGTGCCCGCGTAGCGCAGCGCGTACTTGCCCGTGAAGCCCGCGCCCGCCTTGGCCGTCGGCGAGCCGCTGGGGCCCTTGTCGACGAGCGACAGCATGTCCTCGGGCGCCGGGGCCTGCTCGTCGCCCGTGGACAGCTGGAGGTCGGCCAGCTGGGTCGCGTCGCCCGCGCCGTTGTTCTTCGTGAACTCGATGCGGAAATGGGCGTACTCGGCCGGCTTCTCCAGCTCGTACTTCTTCGTCTGGAACCGCTTGTCGAAGCTCTCGCCGGTGCGGGAGTCGAGAGTGGTCCAGTCCTTTCCGTCGGCCGAGCCCTTGAGGACCCAGTCCTTCGGGTCGCGCTCGTCGTGGTCGTTGGCCGACGTCAGCGTGTAGTTGGTGATCTTCAGCGCGGTGTCGAGGTCGTACTCGACCCAGGCGGTCGGCGTGAACGCCAGCCACTTGGTGCTCGACTCGCCGTCGGCGAGATTGGCCGCGCCCTCGCCGCCGCCGCTGTTCTCGTCGCTCGCCCGGACCTCGGTCACATGGCCGTTCACATTGCCCGGAACTCCACCGGTGTAGGCGCCGTCGACCCCGGACGACCGTTTGCTGCCGTCCGGGCCGGTGTCGACCGTGTTCAGCCAGTCGGGGACGGGTTGTCCCGCTTCGAAGGAGGAGCTGAACTCCGTCCCGGCATGCGGCTTGTGGGACGATGCCGCGACGGCGGCACCCTGCCCGGCCGCCGTGAGCACCAGTGCGGCCGCGCCCAGTGCGGCCGTGGACGCGAGTCTGTGTCGAGTTCTTCTTCCCTGCATGAGATGTGCACCCTCCGGCGACCGTAGACAACGTTGTCAGTTCGCTGCGCAAGGTCCAGTAGGGCGTCAAGTGACGCGTGGTGTCAAGGGTGTTGAAAGTCAGTGCAAGGGTTCGACGCGCGGGCCGGATTTCCGGTTCCGTGTACACCCTTTGTAGGCAAGGAAGTTGGGGCGCGTGACAAAGTCCGCCGTGCGGCTTATTTCCGGGAGGTCTCAACTCGGAAAAGACCGGCGTCCAAACCTGCATTCGATCTTGCCCAGCTCACAGGGAGTGGACTATACCTGTCGGCGTCCGGCCAGGCCCGAGTTCAGGCCGTGGCGGGACCGGGGGGACAGGGGGAAACGGCGGGGCGCGCGCAGCGTCCCGGCATCCGTGCATCTCCAGGCGTCCCGCATCATTGCGCACCACCCAGCTCCATCTGCGTTTCCCCTCAACAGGGGCACGACACAGCACATCACCGCGGTGCCGGGGAGGATCCGGTTCACCGCCTGAGTCCTGGAGAAGGCGAGGACTTGAGCATGGGATCCACTTCCGACCAGCACGGTAACGGTGGCGTCGGCCGTCGCACTCTGATCAAGCGTTCCGCGGCCCTCGGCATCGCCTCGGTGCCGGCCGTGAGCCTGCTGTCCGCGTGTGCGAGCGGCGACAGCGGCAGCGACGACAAGGTCAAGAAGGGCACCAAGTCCAAGGACAACCCGCTGGCGGTCAACGCGAGCGCGGCGCTGTCCGTGGTCATCTTCGACGGTGGTTTCGGCACCAAGTACGCCACCGACGCGAACGCCCAGTACAAGAAGGCGTTCCCGAAGGCGAAGGTCAACTTCCACGCCACCCAGAAGATCCAGTCCGAGCTTCAGCCGAAGTTCAACGGCGGCACCCCGCCTGACCTGATCGACAACTCGGGCGCCGAGCAGATGGACATGGGCGTCCTCGTCGGCAAGAAGCAGCTGACCGACCTGACCCCGCTCCTGGACGCCCCGTCCATCGACGACCCGAACAAGAAGGTTCGCGACACCCTGCGGCCGGGCATCGTGGAGATGGGCCAGTTCGACGGCGACCCGGTGTGGATCATGTACTACGCGTACACGGTCTACGGCGTCTGGTACTCGCAGACGGCCCTGGAGAAGCTGGACTCGGAGTACCCCGAGGACTGGGACGCGATGCTCGCCCTGTGCGCCAAGGCGAAGAAGAAGGGCATCGCCGGCTGGACGTACGCGGGCAAGTACCCGTACTACCTGCCGTTCTCGCTCTACCCGTTCATCGCCAAGATCGGTGGCCGCGAGGTCCTCGACAAGATCGACAACCTGGAGCCGAACGCCTGGAAGGACCCGGCCGTCAAGGCCGCCTTCGAGGCCTACTACGAGCTCTACAAGAAGGGCTACATCCTCAAGGGCACGCCCGGTATCGACCACATCCAGTCGCAGACCGAGTGGGCCAAGGGCAAGGCACTGTTCATCCCGAACGGCTCCTGGGTGGAGAACGAGTCGGCGAAGGTCATCCCGAAGGACTTCAACCTCGCCGTCGGCGCGCCTTCCAGCCTCGACTCCAGCGACAAGATGCCGTTCGGCACCATCTGGGCTTCCGGCGGTGAGCCGTTCATCGTCCCGGCCAAGGCGGCGAACGTCGAGGGCGGTATGGAGCAGCTGCGCATCATGCTCAGCGAGGCCTCGTCGAAGAACTTCACCAGCCAGGTGAAGTCGCTGTCCGCCTTCAACGGCGGCACCGACGGCATCGAGCTGACCCCGGGCCTCAAGTCCGGTGTCGCGGCCCTGGAGAAGGCCGGCGACAACGTCGTCAACCCGCGCCTCCAGGACTGGTACGTCAAGCTCCAGAAGGAGCAGATCGGCGTCGCCGGTCTCGGCGAGATGATGGCGGGCCGCCTCACCCCGGCCGAGGCCATCAAGAAGATCCAGGCCTACGCGGACGCGGCGGCCAAGGACCAGTCGGTCAAGCACTACAAGCACCAGTAAGCGACAGGCGGAAGAACAGCACGTGCGCACACGTCCACTGGTGCGGCACCCGCACAGCGATCGGGGTCGGTAACCATGCAACACGGCAAGTACCGCTTCATTGTGGGGTTCTTGGTGGCCCCCCTGGCGTTGTACGCCATCTTCGTCATCTGGCCGTTCATCCAGTCGATCTACTACTCGTTCACCGACTGGACCGGACTGAGCCCCGACTTCAAGATGGTGGGCTTCGCCAACTACACACGCCTGCTGCACGACGACATCTTCTGGAAGTCGCTGCAGCACAGTGTGATCTTCGTCGTGCTGCTGCCTCTGGTGACGCTGAGCCTCGCGCTGTTCTTCGCCTTCATGCTGAACGTCGGCGGGCGGCGCCGTAAGGGCGCCGCCATCGCCGGCGTCCGCGGCTCCGGCTTCTACAAGATCGCGTACTTCTTCCCGCAGGTGCTCTCGATCGCGATCGTGTCCCTGCTGTTCCGCTTCATCTACAACCCCAGCGGCGGCCTGCTGAACTCGGCGCTCGACGCCGTCGGCCTCGACAGCTTCCAGCCCCAGTGGCTGGGCGACCCGAGCTGGGCGCTGTGGGCGGTCATGGCCGTCCTGGTGTGGAGCACCGTCGGCTTCTTCGTGGTGCTCTTCTCCGCGGGCATGGCCTCCATCCCGAAGGACTTCTACGAGGCGGCGCTGCTCGACGGCGCCAGCCGCGTCACGACCTTCTTCAAGATCACCCTGCCGCTGCTGTGGGACACCATCCAGTCCGGCTGGGTGTACATGGGCATCCTCGCCCTCGGCGCGGAGGCGTTCTCGGCGGTCAACATCATGACCGTCGGCCCGGGCGGTCCCGACTACTCGACCACCGTGCTGCCGCTGTACGTCTACCAGTCGGCGTTCCGTGACGCGAACGCCGCCTACGCGACCACCATCGGCGTCGCGCTCCTCATCGTCACGCTGCTGTTCGCGGCGATCGTGATGCGTCTTGGCCGGCGCGATCGGCTGGAGTACTGATGAAGACCACTGACACCCCGCCCCCCGTAGACCCGGCGACGGACACCACCGGGAAGATCCCTGGCCAGCGCACGGTGAAGCAGGACGCTCCCGGCACGGGGAAGAGGATCTCGGGCAGCTCTCTGAACGTCTTCTCGCACGGCGTCCTGATCATCTGGGCGATCATGGTGGTGCTGCCGCTGCTCTGGGCGGTCATGACGTCCTTCAAGGACGACAACTCCATCCTGAGCACGCCGTGGGCGCTGCCGGACAAGCTGCACTTCGAGAACTGGTCGCGCGCCTGGTCGTCGGCGCACATGAGCGACTACTTCCTCAACACGATCATCGTGGTGGGCTTCTCGCTCGTCGGCACCCTCGTGCTCGGCTCGATGGCGGCCTACGTCCTGGCGCGCTTCGAGTTCCCCGGCAACCGGTTCATCTACTTCCTGTTCGTCGGCGGCATGAGCTTCCCGATCATGCTGGCCCTGGTGCCGTTGTTCTACGTCATGAACAACATGCAGCTCCTGAACACGCTGCCCGGCCTGATCCTGGCCTACATCGCGTACTCGCTGCCCTTCACGGTGTTCTTCCTGACGTCGTTCTTCCGGACCCTGCCGTCGTCGATCGCGGAGGCCGCCTTCGTCGACGGCGCCTCCCACACCCGTACGTTCTTCCAGATCATGCTGCCGATGGCCAAGCCGGGTCTGATCAGCGTGGGCATCTTCAACTTCCTCGGCCAGTGGAACCAGTACATGCTGCCGACGGTCCTCAACACGGACCCCGACAATCGTGTCCTCGCCCAGGGCCTGGTCGAGCTCGCGACCAGCCAGGGCTACAAGGGCGACTACTCCGGCCTCTTCGCGGGCCTGGTGATGGCGATGCTGCCCATCCTGGCCGCGTACATCATCTTCCAGCGGCAGGTGGTGCAGGGGCTCACGGCGGGGGCGCTCAAGTAACGCTCACCACCACTGCGTGACCGGGCTCCGGCCCCGGAGAGACGCCTCTCCGGGGCCGGAGCCCTGCGCGTGGAGGGGATACCGGCGGTAGCCCCGGGCGGACACGGCCTGGAACCGATTTCCGTCAAGGGCTTGACGCCACTGGCCGGTTCAGCAGAGCTTGGAGTTCATAACTTGTACAAGGTTCGGTCACCCAGGGTGACGCGAGCCACGGATAAGGGTGGGTCAATGGAGACTCCGGGGTCGCAGTCGTCGCTGCACCGGGCCAATCTGGAGCGGGTCGTGCGTGCCGTGCGCCTCGCCGGATCGCTCACGCAGGCGGAGATCGCGAGGACGACGGGCCTGTCCGCGGCGACCGTCTCCAACATCGTCCGGGAGCTCAAGGACGGGGGGACGGTCGAGGTGACCCCCACCTCGGCCGGGGGCCGCAGGGCCCGCAGCGTCTCGCTCAGCGGCGACGCGGGCATCGTGATCGGCGTCGACTTCGGCCACACGCACCTGCGGGTCGCGATCGGCAATCTGGCGCACCAGGTGCTCGCCGAGGAGTCCGAGCCGCTGGACGTGGACGCGTCCGCCGCGCAGGGCTTCGACCGCGCCGAGGAGCTGGTCGAGCGGCTGATCGCGGCGACCGGCGTGGACCGCACCAAGGTGGCCGGCGTCGGCCTCGGCGTGCCCGGCCCCATCGACGTGGAGAGCGGCACGCTCGGCTCCACCTCGATCCTGCCGGGCTGGACCGGCACCCGGCCGGCCGAGGAGCTGAGCAGGCGGCTCGGCGTCCCGGTGCACGTGGACAACGACGCCAACCTGGGCGCGCTCGGCGAGCTGGTCTGGGGGAGCGGGCGCGGGGTCAGGGACCTCGCCTACATCAAGGTCGCCAGCGGCGTCGGCGCCGGTCTGGTGATCGACGGCACGATCTACCGCGGCCCCGGGGGCACCGCGGGCGAGATCGGGCACATCACGCTCGACGAGTCGGGCCCGGTCTGCCGCTGCGGCAACCGCGGCTGCCTGGAGACCTTCACCGCGGCCCGCTACGTCCTGCCGCTGCTCCAGTCCAGCCACGGCACCGATCTGACCATGGAGGGCGTCGTGCGGCTCGCGCGCGACGGCGACCCCGGGTGCCGCCGGGTCATCGCGGACGTGGGCCGGCACATCGGCTCCGGTGTGGCCAATCTTTGCAATCTGCTCAACCCCAGCCGGGTCGTCCTCGGGGGCGATCTGGCGGAGGCCGGGGAGCTGGTCCTGGGGCCCATAAGGGAGTCTGTGAGCCGCTACGCGATCCCCAGTGCCGCCCGCCAACTCTCGGTCCTTCCCGGGGCGTTGGGCGGCCGTGCAGAGGTGCTCGGGGCGCTCGCCCTGGCGCTGAGTGAAATGGGCGATTCGACCCTTTTGGAAGGGGTTGGCGGGGGCTCTGTTCCCGCTGCTACACCTGCCTTCACTTAGAGAACGCATGACACCGTTGCCATCTCGTTAAGTATTTACTCCTTGACGCTTGTGTTGCGGCCGAGTTGACTCCCAGCTACCTCGGCCGCAACGACGCGGCCTCGTCAGGGAGGTTTCTGAAGTGAACACGCGTATGCGTCGTGCGGCCTTTGCGTTCTGTGCCACCGCCATGGCTGTCTCTCTCGCGGCCTGCGGCTCCGCCAAGGAGTCCAAGGACGACGGCGACAAGGCCAGCACCGGCTCCAAGAAGGGCGACGCCCTCACCGTGGGCCTGCTGCTTCCGGAGAACCAGACGGCTCGTTACGAGAAGTTCGACAAGCCGATCATCGAGAAGCAGATATCCCAGCTGACCAACGGCAAGGGCAAGGTCGAGTACCTCAACGCCAAGCAGGACGCTTCCCTGCAGTCGCAGCAGATCGACACGATGATCACCAAGAAGGTCGACGTCCTGATCCTGGACGCGGTCGACTACAAGGCCGTCGCCAACGGCGTGAAGAAGGCCAAGGACGCCGGCATCCCCGTCGTCGCCTACGACCGCCTGGCCGAGGGCCCGATCGCCGCCTACACCTCGTTCGACAACACCGAGGTCGGCAAGACCCAGGGCAAGGCGCTGCTCGACGCCATGGGCTCGGACGCCAAGGCCAGCAGCAAGATCGTGATGATGAACGGCGCGGTCACCGACCCGAACGCCAAGCAGTTCAAGGACGGCGCGCTCTCGGTGCTCAAGGGCAAGGTGAACATCGCCAAGTCCTACGACACCAAGGAGTGGAAGCCGGAGAACGCCAACGCCAACATGGAAGCGGCGATCTCCGCGATCGGCAAGGACAAGATCAAGGGCGTCTACTCCGCCAACGACGGCATGGCGGGCGGCATCATCACCGCGCTCAAGGGCGCGGGTCTGAGCAAGCTTCCCCCGGTCACCGGCCAGGACGCCGAGCTCGCCGGTGTGCAGCGCATCATCACCGGTGACCAGAACATGTCGGTCTTCAAGTCGTACCCGCAGGAGGCCGAGACCGTCGCCAAGATGGCCGTCTCGATCGCCAAGACGGGCAAGCTGGACTCGGCCGGTCTGACCACCAGCACCGTCGACAGCGGCACCGACAAGGGCATCGCCTCGGTCATCGTGCCGGTCGTCTCCCTGACCCAGAAGAACATCAAGGAGACCGTCATCGACCAGGGCTACTACACCCTGGACGAGATCTGCACGGCCAAGTACAAGTCGGCCTGCGACAAGCTCGGCCTGAAGTAGGCCCGACCGGAGGCACCGGGACCGGCACGGTCGCCCGACCCGCCGGCCCGGCAACTCCGCTGTTCCGTACGGGACTTGCGCACTCCTCGTAGGAGCGCTCCCGTGGAAGACACGTCCGGCGCCCCGCCGCCGACAGCCCCGCAGCTCAACGGCGCGGCGCCGGACGGAACAACCCCCCTCATACTTCTTGGTTCAACCTCCCGCCGGGTCAGGCCTTTGGCGGCGAAGGAGATGGTTCACGTGTCCGCTACGCCTGTGCTGGCGTTGCGCGGGGTCTCGAAGCGATTCGGTGCCGTTCAGGCGCTCACCGATGTCGAGCTCGAGGTCCACGCCGGAGAGGTGGTCGCCCTGGTCGGCGACAACGGCGCCGGCAAGTCCACCCTTGTCAAGACGATCGCCGGCGTGCACCCCATCGATGACGGCGTCATCGAGTGGGACGGCAAGGCCGTGGCGGTCAACAAGCCGCAAGACGCCCAGGGCCTGGGCATCGCGACGGTCTACCAGGACCTCGCACTGTGCGACAACCTCGATGTCGTCGGCAACCTGTTCCTGGGCCGTGAGATCAAGCGGCGCGGCGTCCTCGACGAGGTCGAGATGGAGCGCCGCTCCCGCGAACTGCTGGACACGCTGTCCATCCGCATCCCGAGCGTGCGCATCCCGATCGCCTCGCTCTCCGGTGGTCAGCGCCAGGTCGTGGCGATCGCCCGCTCCATGCTCGGCGAGCCCAAGCTGGTCATCCTCGACGAGCCGACGGCAGCCCTCGGTGTCGAGCAGACCGCGCAGGTCCTCGACCTCGTCGAGCGCCTTCGCGAGCGCGGCCACGCGGTCATCCTCATCAGCCACAACATGGCCGATGTGAAGGCCGTCGCCGACAAGGTCGCCGTGCTGCGCCTCGGCCGCAACAACGGCGTGTTCGAGGTCAAGACGACCTCGCAGGAAGAGATCATCTCCGCCATCACCGGCGCCACGGACAACGCCGTGACCCGTCGTGCGGCGCGCAGCAACGCGGAGGCTCAGAAGTGAGCATCGACAAGGGCTCAAACGTGAGCATCGACAAGACCGACTCGGCCGGCACGGCCCAGACCTCGGTGGACGCCGCCCCCGCGGCGGCCGGCGCGTCCGTGACCGCCGTCGACCCCCGCCTCCTCGTGCGCGAGCAGGGCTTCGCGGGTTACATCAGCGAGTTCAAGCGCAAGATCAAGGGTGGTGACCTGGGTGCGATACCCGTCGTCATCGGCCTGATCGTCATCTGCGCGATCTTCCAGAGCCTCAACTCGGCGTTCCTCGGCGCGGAGAACCTGAACAACATCTTCGTCGCCATGGTGGCCACCGGCATGATGTCGGTCGGCATCATCTTCGTGCTGCTGCTCGGCGAGATCGACCTGTCGGTCGGCTCCGTCTCCGGCGTCTCCTCGGCGATCACCGCCGTGCTGAGCGTCACGCACGGGATGAACGAGTGGCTCGCCGTCCTCGTCTCGCTCGCCGCGGGCGCGGTCATCGGCGCCGTGCACGGCTTCTTCTTCGCCCGGGTCGGCGCCCCCGCGTTCGCCGTCACCCTGGCCGGCCTGCTGTTCTGGAACGGCTTCATGCTCCAGATCCTGGGCTCCAACGGCACGATCAACCTCGACAGCGACGGCGTGGTCGGCAAGCTCACCACGTACTACTTCTCGGACGTCGCCGCCGCCTACGGCCTGGCCGTCGTCGCGGTCCTCGCCTACTTCGTGCCGAGCTTCCTGGCCAACCGCCGCCGCGAGGCCGCGGGCATCCCGTCCCGCCCGCTCAGCGACCTGCTGGTGCGCACGGTGCTGCTGGCCGTCGGTGTCTTCGGCGTGGCCGTCATCTTCAACAACTACAAGGGCCTGCCGCTCGCGGTGCTGCTCTTCGGCATCGTCCTCGTCGGCTCGGACTTCGTGCTGCGCCGCACCTCGTACGGCCGCAAGGTCTTCGCGCTCGGTGGCAGCGTCGAGGCCTCGCGCCGTGCCGGTATCAACGTCACGGCGGTCCGGATCTCGGTCTTCGCCATCGCGGGTCTCTTCGCGGCGGTCGGCGGTCTCTTCTGGGCCTCCAAGATCGCGGCGGCCAACCAGGGCGCCGGCTCCGGCGACCTCCTGATGAACGTCATCGCGGCGGCCGTCATCGGCGGCACCAGCCTCTTCGGTGGCCGGGGCCGCACCTGGAACGCGCTCCTCGGTGTGCTGGTCATCACCTCGATCCAGTACGGCCTGGCCCTCCAGGGCATCGCCACCCCGATCCAGTACATGATCACCGGTGGTGTGCTTCTCGCCACGGTCGTCATCGACTCGGTCACCCGCAAGACCCAGAAGTCGGCAGGCCGTGCCTGACCCCTTCTGAGCTGGGATTCCCGGACTGACTGTGCCCGGTGTCAACGGTGACGCCGGGCACAGTCATGCCCCGAACGCACGGCCCGGACGCCGCTCGCAACGGCGGAACATTAGACTCGACAGACCCGGCAAGCTCGAACAGCTCAACCAGCTACTACAGCTCTACTGCAAGGAGGCACGGGTGCCGCTGCTGACCCGCATCACGGGACCGCGCGATCTGGACCGGCTCAGCCTGGAGCAGCTGGACCAGCTGGCGGATGAGATCCGGACCTTCCTCGTCGACGCGGTTTCCAAGACCGGCGGCCACCTCGGGCCGAACCTCGGCGTGGTCGAGCTCACCATCGCCCTGCACCGGGTCTTCGAGTCGCCGAAGGACAAGATCCTCTTCGACACCGGCCACCAGTCCTACGTGCACAAGCTGCTCACCGGCCGCCAGGACTTCTCCAAGCTGAAGATGAAGGGCGGCCTGTCCGGCTACCCCTCGCAGGCCGAGTCCGAGCACGACGTCATCGAGAACAGCCACGCCTCCACGGTCCTCGGCTGGGCCGACGGCATCGCCAAGGCGAACGAGCTGCGCCGCACCGACGACCACGTCGTCGCGGTCATCGGCGACGGCGCGCTGACCGGCGGCATGGCCTGGGAGGCGCTGAACAACATCGCGGCCGCCAAGGACCGCCCGCTGGTGATCGTCGTCAACGACAACGAGCGCTCCTACGCGCCCACCATCGGCGGCCTCGCCAACCACCTGGCGACCCTGCGCACCACGGACGGCTACGAGCGCTTCCTGGCCCGCGGCAAGGACCTCCTGGAGCGCACCCCGGTCGTCGGCAAGCCCCTCTACGAGACGCTGCACGGCGCGAAGAAGGGCCTGAAGGACTTCATCGCCCCGCAGGGCATGTTCGAGGACCTCGGCCTGAAGTACGTGGGCCCCATCGACGGCCACGACATGGAGGCCCTGGAGTCGGCGCTCATCCGCGCCAAGCGCTTCGGCGGCCCGGTCATCGTGCACTGCCTGACCGAGAAGGGCCGCGGTTACCGCCCGGCGCTGGAGGACGAGGCCGACCGCTTCCACGGCATCGGCCCCATCCACCCCGACACCGGCCTGCCGATCAAGGCCGCGGGCGCCGACTGGACCTCGGTCTTCGGCGACGAGATGCTCAAGCTGGGCCAGGAGCGCGAGGACATCGTCGCCATCACCGCGGCGATGCTCCAGCCGGTCGGCCTCGACAAGTTCGCCAAGGCCTTCCCCGACCGGGTCTACGACGTCGGCATCGCCGAGCAGCACGGCGCGGTCAGCGCGGCGGGCCTCGCCCACGGCGGCCTGCACCCGGTCTTCGCGGTCTACGCGACGTTCCTGAACCGCGCCTTCGACCAGGTCCTGATGGACGTCGCCCTGCACAAGTGCGGCGTGACGTTCGTGCTCGACCGGGCCGGCGTCACCGGCACGGACGGCGCCTCGCACAACGGCATGTGGGACATGTCGCTGCTCCAGGTCGTCCCCGGCATCCGGATCGCCGCGCCGCGCGACGCCGACCAGGTCCGCGCCCAGCTGCGCGAGGCCGTGCAGGTCGAGGACGCACCCACGGTCGTGCGCTACTCCAAGGGCGCGGTCGGCCCGGCCGTCGAGGCGGTCGGCACGGTCGGCGGCATGGACGTGCTCCGCGAGCCGGGTACCGGCGGGGGAGCCCGTCCCGACGTCCTGCTGGTCTCGGTCGGCGCGCTCGCCCCGATGTGCCTGGAGATCGCCGACCTGCTCGACAAGCAGGGCATCACCACGACCGTCGTCGACCCGCGCTGGGTCAAGCCGGTCGACGAGGCGATGGCCCCGCTCGCCGAGCGCCACCGCGTCGTCGTCACCGTCGAGGACAACTCGCGCGTCGGCGGTGTCGGCGCGTCGATCGCGCAGGCCCTGCGCGACGCGGGCGTCGACGTGCCGCTGCGCGACTTCGGCATTCCGCCGCGCTTCCTCGACCACGCCTCCCGCAAGGAGGTCATGGCGGAGATCGGCCTGACCGCGCCGGACATCGCCCGCCAGGTCACCGGCCTGGTGTCGAAGCTGGACGGCCGCCGGGAGGCCTCGGTCGCCGAGGAGATGGAGCCGGCGCGCGACTGACCGCCGCGGCGACCGAATGGGCCGGTCGAACCACCTTCGGGTGGTTCGACCGGCCCATTCGCGTGAATAGCCGTGACTGACCGGGTATTCGGTGGCTACTCGTCTCGATCATGTCGAGACCGAGGACCGAGCCGCATGGAGGTATGCCGGTGACCACGCAGCCAGACTCAGGCCCACAGCCGGGTACGCGACGGACGAGCGGCCTGTTGCGCACCAAGTCGATCGAGCAGTCCATCAAGGACACCGAAGAGCCCGAGCACCAGCTCAAGAAGTCCCTCTCCGCGCTCGATCTCACCGTCTTCGGCGTCGGGGTCGTCATCGGCTCCGGCATCTTCGTCATCACCGGCACCGCCGCCACCGACTACGCGGGCCCGGCGGTCACCATCGCCTTCGCCGTCGCGGCCGTGGTCTGCGCCCTCGCCGCGCTCTGCTACGCCGAGTTCGCCTCGACCGTCCCGGTCGCCGGCTCCGCGTACACCTTCGCCTTCGCCTCGCTCGGCGAGTTCCCCGCCTGGATCATCGGCTGGGACCTGATCCTCGAACTGGCGCTCGGCTGCGCCACCGTCGCCGTCGGCTGGTCCGGATACGTGCAGTCGCTCCTGGACAGCTGGGGCATCCCGCTGCCCGAGGCGCTGCGCGGCCCGGGGGAGGGCAGCGGCTTCACCTTCAACCTCCCCGCGTTCCTGCTCGTGCTCGCCGTCATGACGGTCGTCGTCCTCGGGATGAAGCTCTCCGCCTGGGTCACCTCGGCGGTCGTCGCCGTCAAGGTCACCGTCGTCCTCATCGTGATCGCGGTCGGCGCGTTCTTCATCACGGGCTCCAACTACGACCCGTACATCCCGCCGAGCAAGCCCACCGAGGGCGGCTCCGGCCTCTCGCAGACCCTCCTCGAAGGCATCGCCGGGTTCACCCCGTCGAACTTCGGCATCATGGGCATCTTCACCGCGGCGGCCGTCGTCTTCTTCGCCTTCATCGGCTTCGACGTCGTCGCCACGGCCGCCGAGGAGACCCGCAACCCCAAGAAGGACGTGCCGCTCGGCATCCTCGGCTCGCTCGCCATCTGCACCGTCCTGTACTGCGCCGTCGCCTTCGTCGTCACCGGCATGCAGAACTACAAGAAGCTCGACCCGGACGCGCCGCTCGCGGAGGCGTTCAAGGCGGTCGGTCACCCGTTCTGGGCGGGCGTCATCTCCTTCGGCGCGGTCGTCGGCCTCACCGTCGTCTGCATGATCCTGCTGCTCGGCCAGAGCCGCGTCTTCTTCGCGATGAGCCGCGACGGACTGCTGCCGCCGGTGTTCAGCGCCGTCCACCCCAAGTTCCGCACGCCGTACCGCTCGACCATCATCCTCGGCGTCATCACCGCGCTCGTCGCGGGCTTCGTCTCCCTGACGGAGCTGTCGAAGCTGGTCAACATCGGCACCCTGTTCGCCTTCGTGATCGTGGCCGTCGGCGTGCTCATCCTGCGCCGCACCCGGCCCGATCTGCCGCGCGCCTTCAGGGCCCCCTGGGTGCCCGTCCTGCCGATCGCGTCGGTGGCGTGCTCGGTGTGGCTGATGCTGAACCTGTCGGTGGAGACCTGGCTGCGGTTCGCGGTCTGGATGGTCATCGGCGTGGTCATCTACTTCGCGTACGGGCGCGGGCACAGCCGCGCCCGGGCGGACGCCGAGGCCGGCAACTCCCGGTAACCGGCAATCCATTGACCCGGCCCCGTATGTCCCGCTTCGGAGGGAACTGCGGGGCCGGATAGTTTGGCGTGCATGCTCACCCAGGCGCCGCAGTGGCTACCGTACGTGTCCGACGCCCGCCGCGCCGCCCCGCACCCCGGCCCCGCCCCGGGCCGCCCCGGCTACTGGAGACGGCTGCTCCCGCTGCTCGCCGTGCTCGCCTGCGCCACCCGCGTGCCGTCCTTCGCGCAGCCGCTGTGGAACCCCGACGAGGGCTATCTCGCCGTCCAGGCGCGGATGCTCGCGCACGGCGGCGCGCTCTACGAGACGGTTGTCGACCGCAAACCACCCTTCGTGCCCTGGCTCTACGAAGCCGTGTTCGCCCTCTTCGGGCCGCAGTCGCTCACCCCGGTCAAGTGGTGTGCCGTGGCGGCGCAGTTGGTGACGGCGGTGCTGCTCGCGTCGACCGCGCGGCGCCGCTGGGGCGACGGCGCCGGACGCACGGCGGGCGTGCTGTACCTGCTCATCTCCGTCGGGCTCAACCCGGAGGACGCGCAGGCCGCGACCTTCGAGGTGTTCATGCTGCCGTGGACCGCGGCGGCCGTCCGCTGCGCCGACCGGCGCCGCTGGGGCTGGTGCGGCGCCGCCGTCGCGGGCGCCTTCCTCACCAAGCAGACCGGCGCGGCCGTGCTGGTCCCGGTGGCCTGGACGCTGTGGCGGTGCGGTGCGCCGCGGGCGGACGTGGTGCGGTGCGCGGTGGGCTTGGCGGCACCGGTCCTCGTGGCGGCCTGCGCCACCGATCCGGCCGGTTTCCTGTTCTGGACGGTGACCGGTTCGGGCGCGTACGCCTCCTTCACCGGCTCCGAACTCCACGTCCTCGTACGGGGATCGGTGAACGCGGCGATCCTCGGCGTGGCCTGCGCCGGCATCCTGCCGCCCGTCGTCCGCGTGCTGCGCATCGCCCGCACCGGCCGCGGCGACCTGTGGCTCTGGCTCGGTTCGTCGGGCGCGGCGGTCCTGGCCGGCTTCCACTTCTTCGGCCACTACTACCTCCAACTCACTCCGCCGCTGGCTCTGTTGGGCACGGCGGCGCTCCAGATCCTGCCGCGCGAGCGGCTCGTGGACGCCCTCCTCGTCTCCGTCTGCTGCTGCGGCCTCTTCGTCGGCTGGGGCCTGCTCGCCCCGCGCCCCGACCTCACCCACGCCCAGCGCGTCGCGGACGCCGTACGGGCCCGTACCGCGCCCGGTGAACCGGTCCTGGTGTGGGGCATGCACCCGGAGACGTACTGGCTGGCCGACCGTCCCCCGGCCGTCCGTTTCCTGACGGCCGGGCTGCTCACCAACTACAGCGGGGGCCGGGACGGCGCCCAGGTGGGGGAGCGGTGGGCGGTGCCGGGGACCTGGCGCACCTTCCGCGCCGAGTTCGCGGCCCGGCCGCCGGTCCTGGTGGTGGACGACGCGCGGGGGGCTCCGTACGGGGTGGAGCGGGTGACGTCGCTGCGGCGGATGCTCGCGGGGTACGAGCGGGTCGGCGAGGCCGACGGTGCGGTGCTCTACCGGCCGCGCGGGGCCGGCTCCTGAGTCCCGGCCGCTGAGACCCGGCTCACCTCGCTTGACCCTCCCCTGTCAAGACTCGGCTGCATATGATAGTAAATTTCAGGTTCCGGGCGTCTGAACCGGGATGGAATTCAGTGGGAGGGTGGCACGGGTCATGCCGATGAGCACCGTGAGCGGAGAGTCGTCGAGCCGGGCCCCGGAGCCGGTCGGTGTCGAGGGCGGCCGCTGGCTGTTCCTCGGCAAGGACGGGCGGCTGACCGTCTACCTTCCGGTGAAGGACGGCATCCGGCGCTGGACGCAGGAGGCCCCGGGCGTGCCGCGCTGGAGCGAGCCGGTGCTGCTGCCCGCGCCGCGCACCCGCTTCGTCTCCCTGGTGCAGGGCGCCGACGGTTACGTCCACTTCCTCGGCCGCCGGGACCGCAGGAGTCCGGACGGCGCCGCGACCGTCGACATCGTGCACGCCATCCAGTACCAGACGGGCCGTCCGCTCTCGGAGTGGCGCGGTCTCGGAAACCCGTTCAAGGACCTGGAGGGCGCGCGGAAGTTCGGCCGCCCCGCGGGCGCCGTCGACCACGACGGAACCGTCCATGTCTTCGTGCGCGACGGCGCGGGCGGGGTGCACCTGCGCCGCGAGGGCAAGGGCGGCAAGTGGCTGCCCTGGCAGGACCTCGGCGGCGACCAGGCCCTGCACGGTCTGGCCCCGGCGGTGACCGCGTCGGGCCGCGTCGAACTGCTCGCCCCCGGCCGGCGCGCCGCCCTGCACTGGTACCAGACCGAGCCCGGCGGGGACTTCCTGCGCGGCTACGACATCCCGCAGACGCCCGCCGTGGGCTCGGTCGCCGGTGTGGAGACCGCGCGCGAGCGGCTCACGTTCTACTGGGCGGACCGTGCGGGCGGACTGATCGCGCAGCGCCCCGGCGTCTGGCCGGTCGCCCTCGGCGGCGGCGCGGACGACACCCAGATCGCGGCCGCCCGCGCCTACGTCGACGGCTACGACTGCACGGTCCTCGCCCACCGGGGCGTCACCGGGACGATCCAACTGGCGGCGTTCGTCTCCGAGTCGGAGGCGAACGGCGTGTGGTGGTCGGACACCGGGCGCGGCTGCGTGGGCGGTCCCGGGCTCGCCGTGGACTGGCACGGCGCGCTCACGCTCGCCGCGGTCGACGAGTCGGGCACGGTGTGGATCACACATCAGACGGCCGGCTCCGGGCTCTCGCTGGGGGACTGGTACCGGATCTGAGGCGGGGCCGGATCCGGGTCGCACCGGGACACAGCGGAAGGGGCGGACGCTCGGCGTCCGCCCCTTCCGTCGTGTCAGTTCCCGCCGGTCGCGGGCGACTTCTTCGCCGACTCGGGGATCTCGGCGCCGGTGCGCAGCGCCTTCCACAACTGCGTGGCCTGCGGCTCGGCGGCGACGACCCGGTTGGGGTCGGCCGTGTCGTACTGCACCGGCAGCATGATCGTCTCCATCGTCGCCGGGTCGACGCCCTTGAGGCTGCGGCCGAACTCGGCGAGGGCCTTGAGGTTGGCGAGCTCGGAGTCGGTGGTCAGCGACGAGGTCAGGCTGTCGGCGATCTTGTACGACTTGGTGGGGCTGCCCAGCAGGTCCTGCTTCTTGATCTCGCTCAGCAGGGCGATCATGAACTGCTGCTGGAGACCGATGCGGCCGAGGTCGCTGCCGTCGCCGATGCCGTGCCGGGTGCGGACGAACGCGAGGGACTCGGTGCCGTTCAGCTTGTGGGTGCCCTTGGCCAGGTCGAGCCCGCTGGACTTGTCGTGGATCGCCTGGTCGACGGTGACGTCCACGCCGCCGATGGCGTCGACGAGTCCCTTGAAGCCCGCGAAGTCGATCTCCATGAAGTGGTCGAGGCGCACTCCGGACATCTTCTCGACGGTCTTGACCACACAGGCCGGACCGGCCAGGGAGTACACGGAGTTGAACATCACGCGCTTCGCCGACGGCACGGTCGTGCCGTCGGTCTTGGTGCACTCGGGGCGGGTGACCAGGGTGTCGCGCGGGATGCTGACGGCCGTGGCCTGCTTGCGGCCCTCGGGTATGTGCATCACCAGGGCGGTGTCCGAGCGGGCGCCGGAGACATTGCCGGTCTTCAGCTTCGCGTTGGCGCCGGCCCGCGAGTCGGAGCCGAGGACCAGCACGTTCGTCCCGCTGGTCGGCAGCTTCTCCGGGCGGTCGGTGCCGATCGCCTTGTCGAGGTCGACGCCGTCGATGTTGCCGTTGAGGCTGCTGTAGAGCCAGTATCCGGTGCCGCCCGCGGCCAGCACCACGACCAGCAGCGTCCACAGGATGATGCGGCGGATGCGCTGACCGCGGGTGCGCTCGCGCCGTGGGGCCTTGCCGCGTCGTCGGCTGGGCGTGGCGGTGGCATGACTCATGGGTTCGCAATCCTCCGGGGCGGCGGACGTCAGATGGGCGCACGTGAGAGCCGGAGTGGGGGATCGCCGAGGCGGGGACGGGTCCGGTCGTGCCGTACCGGCGCGCGTGGGGTCAGCCGGACGTCGCAGCACTATAGACGCACTTCGACGCTCAACAATGTCTCAGAGTGAGACTGAGGCCCACGCTTCGCGGACTCACTTCAGGGGCCGATGGCTGTATCGGAAGACACGTGATGCATGTCTCTCCCATCGATCGGACGTCGGCTACCCATCGGTTTCACGCGTCATCGCACAACTTGAGCCTTATGTCGCTTATTAAAGGTGAGAGTTGAATTAATTTTAAGGACTTATGTCGCTTTTGTTCTGAGGTTTGACTGAAATCAAGAAGTCGAGCGAAGATCCTGCGCGGTCACTGTCCGAATAGCGACCGAATGTGCTGTGAACATCAGGTGAAGCCAGCAGAGTCGCAGAGGGTCGATGAGAAAGCTGTCCGTACGGGCCGTCCAGAAGCTCACGTGCAAGAAGCGTGACGCGTGGTGGACGGTACTGCTCGTGGACCCGGTGGCCACCCGCATGCTGTGCTGGCTCGCCCGGTTCCGTTTCGTCACGCCGAACCGGGTGACCTGGGCCGCGCTGTTCGTCGGCCTCGGCTCCGCGGGGCTCTTCCTGCGCGGTGACCGCATGTCGCTGATCATCGGCGCCGCGCTCTACCACCTGAGCTTCATCCTCGACTGCATCGACGGCAAGCTGGCCCGCCTCAAGGGCAACGGCTCCGTCTTCGGCGGCTGGCTCGACTACGTCTTCGACCGCATCCGCGTGCTGTTCTGCGCCCTCGCCCTGATGGGCGGTCAGTACCTGCGCACGCACGAGGCCTACTTCCTGCTGGCCGCGCTCGTCGTGGTCTTCCTCGACATGCTGCGCTACGTCGACGCGCTGCAGATCTACAAGATGCGCATGTCGATGCGGACGAAGATCGAGAAGGTCACCGCCGAGCGCAAGGCCGCCGAGGCGCAGGCCGCGGCAGAGGCCGCCGCCGAGCAGGCCGCCAGGGCCGAGCAGTTCGAACAGACCCAGCGACTCCTGCGGGCCCGAGAGGCCCAGCAGGAGCCGCAGGCCGGGCACCGGCCCCCGCAGGGCCGCCCCGCCCCGCAGCAGGCACAGCCCGCCGCGGGCGCCGAGTCCAAGGTCGTCTTCATGGAGGACCTGCTGCGCGAGAACCCGGGCATCGAGGCCGACGTGCTCAAGCAGCACGCCGGCACCGGCGAGGTCGTCGACCTGCACGCCCAGTTCCGCGGCCGCTTCCCCTGGTACACCCGGGTCCGCCAGGCCCTGCTGCGCAGCCGCATCAGGCCGCACCTGATCAGCGGCATCGAGTTCCAGATGTTCATCTTCATCGTGGGCCCGCTGATCGGCCAGATCCTGTGGACCACCGCCGCATCCGCGGTGCTGCTCGGCCTCTTCGAGCTCGTGATCATGTACAAGTTCTGGCTCTCCACCCGGGACTTCACCCGCGTCATGGACGAGCTGGCGCCCGCCCCGCAGACCGTCGGCACCGTCGCCGACCACCTCTTCGCCGGACGCCACCGCGGCCGTGTGCCCGACGCGCCGCTGCCGCCGGCCGACGTCGAGGAGCGCTTCCCCGCGCCCCAGCCGTACGAGGACCCGGGCTTCCACCCGTACCCCCAGCCGGAGCCGGTGCCGTACCAGCAGCCGCAGCCGGGCTACACGTACGTCTCTCCGCTGGGCTCGTACGTCCCCGCCGACCACCAGGCCACCCAGCCGATCCCCGTCCAGGTCGTCCAGCGCGTCGAGCAGTCCTGGACGGAGGGCGACGGGCGCCTGAGATGAACCAGCACCCCGCGCCCCACCCGGACCCGTCCGCGTACACCGTCACGATCGTCATCGGCGCCTACAACGCCGGTGCCACCCTCGACCGCGCCCTGCGCTCCGCCCTCGGGCAGACGCACCAGCGCGTCGAGGTGCTGGTCGTCGACGACGCCTCCACCGACGGCACCGTCACCGTCGCCCAGGGATACGCGCACCGCGACGGACGGGTGCGGATCCTGCCCCGGCAGCAGAACAGCGGCGGCGTCGGCGCCCCCCGCAACAACGGCATCGAGGCCGCCACCGGCCAGTTCCTGATGTTCCTCGACGCCGACGACGAACTGCCGCACAAGGCCGTCGAGACCCTGCTCGCCGCCGCGCTCGCCACCGGCTCGGAGATCACCGCGGGCCGCGCCCTGCGGGTGAACCTCGCCAAGGACGAGACGACGATCTGGCAGCCCCAGCTCTACGGCACCGACCGCACCGTCACCGGCGGCCTCGCCGCCGTGCCCGAGCTGGTCGACGACCCGATCGCCGCCGCCAAGCTGTTCCGGCTGGACTTCCTGCTCGACAACGGCATCCGCTTCCCCGAGAACGTGTACTTCGAGGACACGTACTTCTCCACCGTCGCCGGATTCTGCGCCCGCACCATCACGCTGCTCGCCGCGCCCGTCTACCGCTGGATCTGGGAGCGGGAGACCGACACCCCCTCCATCACCAACCGCCGCGGCGAACTGCGCAGCATCCGCGACCGCGTCCTCGTGCACCAGTGGACCGACGCGTTCCTCGCGCACAACGGCGGCCACGACCTGATCGCCCACAAGGCGGCCAAGTTCCTCTCCCACGACCTGAAGCTCTACACCCCCGAACTGCGCGACGGCGACGACGCCTACCGCGAGGCCTTCGTCCGCGTCGTCGCCCCCTACCTGCGCTCCCTGCCCCCGGCCACGTACGAACTGGCGGGCCCCCTGGAGCGCGTCCGCGCCTTCGGGCTGATGCACGGCCGGGTCGACGTGGCGCTGACCGTCGCCGACTACGTGCAGCGGCGCTCCGTCCTCAGCAGCGACCTGGTCGAACGCGACGACAAGGTCTTCTGGTCCGGCGCCCTGCTCGGCCGGCCGCACGCCGACTACTTCCTCGACGTCACCGACCTCGATCTGACCGGCCAGAAGCTGGCTGACGCGCGCCTGTTCAACCAGGCCACCCGCGTCGAGATCCACGACGGCGAACTCCACGTCACCGGCCGCATCCGCAACCAGTTCGGCCGCGTCGTCCCCAAGGACAAGCTCGAACTCATCGCCGTGCTGCGCCGCCGCAGCCCCAAGACCGACCACACCTTCACGGTCAGCGGCGTCGAGGTCGACGACGACTACATCCACTTCCAGACCACCGTCGACCTCGACGAGACCGTCGGCCGGCCCGGCCACGCCCAGGGCGCCGTCTGGAACCTGTTCGTACAGATCCGGCACGCGGGCCAGCGGGCCACCACCACCGTCTGCATCCGCGGTCTCGACATGTCCCGGGAGCGCTACCACGGCGACGACGAGACGTTCGAGATCTACGAGACCGTCAGCGGCAACCTCGCCCTGCGCCCCGAGACGAGCGCGCAGGCGGAGCGGGCCGACGACCGCGGCACCCCCTGGCTGTGGTGGTCGACGGCGCCCGCGCCGACGCCCGGCGCCACCGTCCAGCGCTTCGCCGCCTCCCTCGTCGTGCACTGCCACAACGACGAGTACAACCTGTTCGAGTTCCTCAGCTCACTGGCCGCGCAGGCGGAGTTCGCCCGCACCCAGGTGATCCTCGTCGACGACGGCTCCTCCGACAGCACCGGCCGCCGGCTCGCCAGCTTCGCGGTGCACTACCCGAACGTCACCGTCGTCCCGCAGGCCCTGATGGGCATGCGCGCCGCCTTCGACCACGGACTGCGCTACGTCGGCGCCCCGTTCGTGATGTTCGCGCGCGCCCGCGACATCCTCGGCGAGGACGTCATCGGCCGGCTGCTGGCCGCCGCCGAGCACACCGGGGCCGACGTCGTCGTCGGCGACCAGGACAACTTCCCCGGCCCGCGCCGCGACACCGACACCCCCTGGAAGCGGTACTTCGGCAAGCGGAAGACCGCCATCACCCAGCTCGACGACGCGCCCTACCTGATCTTCTCCACCGGCCTCGGAGCGAAGCTCATCCGCACCGACCTGGTGCGCCGGCAGAACCTGCGCCTGGGCATGGGCCCGGGCCACGAGGACGCCTGGGTCACCGTGCCCGCCCTGCTGCACGCCCGCCGGATCGCCGTCGCGCCCACCGCGAGCACCTACGAGCGCGACCGCGAGCAGCGCGACTCCCTCTTCGACCTGCCGTGGAACGACCCGGTCAAGACCCAGGAACTGATCCGGCTGTGCGGGCACCTCCTGGGCCGCAGCGGCTCGCTGCCCCCGCGCGCCGCCCGCCTCGCCCAGCGCTTCGTCGTCCGCACCTTCCAGCCGTACCTGCGCAACATCCACCGCATCATGAGCCGGGCCGAGATCGCCGCGGTCTTCGGCGCCCTGCACGACGTCTACGCGCAGATACCCGACGACCTGATCCTGCAGTACGCGGTCAACGCGCAGGCCCGGCTCCAGCACCACGCCGTGCGCACCGGCAACTTCGAGCTCTTCTGCGACCCGCACGACCGGCCCGACCACGCGCCCTACCTGCACATCGACGACACGGGCCTGTTCCGGCGGCTCACCGTCGACACCACCGAGACCGCGCTGCTCCGCGTCGACCGGCAGAAGGCCGTCCTGGAGACCTTCGACGTCACCCCCGAGGCGATCACCTTCGAGGGACTCCTCGTGCTGTCCGGCGTCGACATCGCCCACGAGTTCCGCAACCGCGTCGAACTCGTCCTGAGCGACGGCCGGTCCGAGGCCACGGTCCCCGTCGAACAGGTCTACCGGCGCGACCGCTGGCGCACCCGCAAGGAGCAGGACTGGTTCTCCGGCTGGCGCGCCGTGGTCCGGCCCGGCGACTTCGGCCGGCTCGGCAACCGCGACCTGACCGTCGCGGTCCGCGTCCACGACGGCGACCGGCACCTGGACACGCCCGTCGAGGCCCGCCAGATGCTGCACCGCTTCAAGGGCGTCCACCGGGCGGGCCGCGCCACGGTCCTGCTCACCATCGACGACGACGAGCAGCTCACCGTCCGCCGGGTCAAGGGCCTGCTCCGCCGCGGCGGCAACAAGCTCGGCCGCTTCCGCAAGGAGCTGCGGGCCGCGCTGCCCGGCAGGCCCGGCTGGCGCACCCGCCTGCTGTACTGGCTCACCCACCCGTGGCTGCACCGCAAGAACATCTGGATCATCGGTGAGCGCGAGGACACCGCGCAGGACAACTCGTACCACCTGTTCAAGTGGATCCGGCAGAACGCGCCCAAGCGCAAGGTCTACTACGCGATCAACGGCGACTCCGCCGACCGCGCCAAGATCGACCCGTACGGCCACGTCATCGACCGGCTGTCGTGGAAGTACCGCGTCTACCTGCTGCACGCCCGCCGCCTGATCAACGCCTACGACCTGGAGGCCTACCTCGGCTTCCCGGGCCTGTCCAAGCGGGCGTTCCTGCGCGGTTACGGCGACCTGCTGCGCTACAAGCGCGTCTTCCTCCAGCACGGCGTCGTCTACAACGACGTCGCGCCGTCCATCCACGCCCAGGTCACCAACGTGGACATGGTGCTGACCACCGGCCGCAGCGAGCGCGCCTACTACGCCGAGCACTGCGGATACGGCTACGACCGGGTCGCCGCGACCGGCCTGCCGCGCTTCGACGCCCTCGAACCCGTCCCCGGACTGCGCCGCGTCCTCGTCATGCCCACCTGGCGCCGCGACATCGTCGCCCCCTCCTACAACAAGGCGGCCAAGCCCGACATCCCCTTCGCGGCCTCCGAGTACTACCGCTTCTTCTCGTCCCTGCTGCGCGACGAACGCCTCCTGAAGGCGCTCCAGTACTACAACGTGGAACTGGAGTTCATGCCGCACTACGAGATCCGCCCGTACCTCAAGCACTTCCGCATCGACCACCCGTCGATCACGGTCTCCACGACCGGCCGCGACGTGCAGCTGGCGATGCGCGAGTGCTCGATGCTGGTGACGGACTACTCGTCGGTCTTCTTCGACGTCGCCTACATGCGCAAGCCGATCGTCTACACGAACTTCGACGACGAGGCGTTCTACAGCAAGCACTACAAGCGCGGCTACTTCGACCTCGCGCGGGACGGCTTCGGCCCGACCTGCGGCACCGTCGAGCGGGCCGTCGACGAGATCATCGCGTCCATCAGCCGGGACTTCCGGGTCGAACCGCAGTACACACGGCGGGCCGAGGAGTTCTTCGTGCTGCGCGACACCTTCAACTGCGAGCGTGCCTTCGACGTGATCGACACCATGGACCCGGGGGTGGTCGCCGAATGACAGGCGCCTTTCCGGCCGGTGATCCGGCACGGCCGCGAGCGACGGGACGGCCGGGCGATCGGTAGCACCGCGCGAACGGGCCTGCTCAGGACGGCCGTTGCGATGCTCGGCCTGGTGCTGACGGTCAACGGCTGCACCTCGACCGGCTCGTCGGACGCCCCGAAGCCGGGACCGGCTCCCGCCTCGGCCCCGGGATCCGGCGAGACCCCCCTGCCCGACGGATTCCGCGTCCGGGAGTCCGTACGACGGCTCGCCGACGGCAGCCCGGTGCGCGTGACGGTCCTGAGCGTCGCCCCGGACGCACGGGTCAGGGTCACCGGCGTGCACGGCACCGTGCTGGCCCGGGCCGAGACCGTCCGGTCCATGGCCCGCCGCGCGGGGGCGCTCGGCGCGGTCAACGGCACGTACTTCGACATCGGTACGGGGCACCACCACGGTGGCTACGACGGCGATCCGAGCGGGCTCTACGTGGAGCGCGGCAAGGTGCTCAGCGAGGCGATCGCCGGCCGGCCCGCGCTGCTCGTCGGCCGCTCCGGCGGACGCACGGTCGCCCGGATCGCCGAGGCCGCCACCGCCGGCCGGCTGCGCGCCGCCGACGGTGCCCGCCGCGAACTCGACGGCGTCAACCGGGTCGCGGGCCGGATCCTCGGCTGCGGCGGCGTCGGCGGGGACCGTCTCGCCGCCACCGGCCGGCCCATGACGCGGCCCTACAGCGGCCTGTGCACCGACCCCGACGAGATCGTCTCCTTCACCACCGAGTGGGGTGCGAACACTCCGGCAGGCCCGCGGGGCAGCACCGAGGTCCTGCTGGGCGCGGACGCGACCGTACGCGCGACCCGGACCCCCGCCGGCGGCCCCCTTCCCCCGGGCGGCAGCGCGCTGTACGGGATCGGCGCGGGCGCCGGCTGGCTGCGCGCGCACGCCGAGTCCGGTACGCGGATGGCGGTTTCGGAGCGTGTCACCGATGCTGCCGGACGCGCACCGGCCGGGCCCGTGGAGACGGCGGTGGCGGGCAGTGCGCGGCTGCTGCGCGCCGGGTCCGTGGATCCGGGTGTGCGGAGCCTCGCCGCGAAACGCCAGCCGCGCACGCTCGCGGGCGTCACCGCGGACGGCACGTTGCTCCTGGTCACCGTCGACGGGAGGGCGCGCGGTGAGAGCGTCGGCACGACACCGGCCGAGGCGGCCGGGCTGCTGCGCTCCCTCGGAGCCGTCGACGGGATCAATCTCGACGGCGGCGGTTCGACGACGGCCGTCGTGCGGGGCGAACTGCGCAACCGGCCGCGCTCCGCCGACGACGGCCCGGTGACCGAGCGCCGGGTCGCCGACGCCGTCGCGGTCCTTCCCGAATGAGCGCCGGGCCTTTCGGCCGGTTCAGGAAAGCGTGACGTTTCCCGCCGGCGCCGAGAAGAGAGAGCCGCCCGTACTCATGGATATGTACGCCTCGTAGTCCCCGGCGGGCGCCTTGTCCAGGCTGACGCCCTTGTATCCCGACGTGGCGAAGTAGGCGAAGTCGTACGTGCCGTAGTCACCGGGCCGGACGTGCGGGCGTATCGCGGCGACTTTGCGGGACATGCCGAGCCGGAAGGAATGCGTGGACCGCTCTCCGCGCAGCACCAGGTAGTAATGCGCGTGGCCTCGGTCCGCCGCCTCGATTCCGTGGACGAAGAACACCCCCTCGACGTGCAGGGTGCGGTCCTTGAGCCAGCTCTTCTCCATCGAGAAGGCGGTCTCCTGGGAGACGTGTCCGATCAGCGGCCGGCGGACCAGTCGCACCCGGTTCTCGTCACCGATCAGACAGACCTCGATGCCGCCCACGGGACGCCGGATGTCGAAAGCGCGCTGCGTGACGAGCTTCGTCCTCCGGTCGATTCCCTCGGCCGGACTCTGCACCCGTACGGACAGCTCGTAGACACCGCCGGGAATGCCCTTCATCGGAATTCCGGAATCCGCCTCCGGCTCGAAACCGCCGTCCGCGTAGTCACGGGCGAAACGGTCGAAGTAGCGGCTGTACGTGTACTTCGCCTCGGTCGTCGCGAGCGGGAACTCCCAGTGCTTGCCGCGGCCTTCGAGGACCAGGCTCTTCGTGGTCGGGAATTCGCCGTGCGGGGACTGCCCCGGAATGAAGGCGTGGCCGCTCAGGTGCAGACTGCCGCCGCGTATCTCCTGCTTGAGCAGCACGGCGGTGAGCGCGTCGGTGCCGCGCAGCTCGGCCAGGTACCGCTGCTGCTCGACCGGGTCGACCCGCGCGTCCCCGTTCTCGACGAAGCCCAGGCGGGGCGGGGCCCCCTCGGCGAGCGCCGCGAGCACGCCCAGGGTGAGCTGGAGGTTGTAGAACGACACCTCGCCGTGCTGGCGCACCAACTGCGAACGTGTGCGGATGAAGTTGAAGTTCTCGCAGGCCCAGAAGAGCTGGAGGTGCGGACTGATCTCCGTCTCGTACTGCTCGTCGGCCTCCGACGTGAACAGGTAGATGTTGTGCCCCTGTCCGCCGTAGGCCTTGAGCAGGTCGGGAATGGCACGGTCGAGGACATCGACGTGCTGCTGGGGCATGTCCTCGCCCATCATGTACCGGCCGGTCACCGCACGGTCCCGTACATAACTGCCGATGAGGAACTGCGGGACCACCGACACGATGTTCCGGTACCCGTACTTCAGGCCGTAATAGAGAGCGGCGCTGCCGCCCTTCGAAACCCCCAGCACGCTCACCTGGTCACGCGTCAGACCGAGCTGGTTCAGCGTGCCCTCGATGAGTCCGAGAACGGCGCCCTCGATCTCGAAGTTCATTCCGCGGCACATGTAGTAGCTGTAGTTGCCGTCGAAATCGTCCCGGATCCACAGCACATTGGCCCGCAGGCCGCTCAAGGACTTCCCTGCGAAGTGGTACCCATTGGGTGCGCCGAGCCCGGAGAAAACCACCACGAGATGCCGGACATCACCGTCCGCGGGCCGGAAGCGGTACTCCACGGGGACCGCCCCCGCCGAATAGGTCTCGGCGACCGTGCCCCGTCTGTCGATCGTCGCGAGATTCGGCGCGAGCGCAGGGAGTTCATCGTTCATGGAATATCGGGCCCGCTCCTCTGTGACGACCTCCCTCGATTCACTGGAGGGGGCCTCAGGAGTCTATCCGGCGGCCGCCAGGGACGGGAGTGAAATTCATCGCAGGGAATTGCGCGAGGAAGAGCGGGGCCCGGCCGGGCGGGTCATCCGCGGACCGTGCGCGGCCCCGCGGTCGAGGCCCCCAACTCCTCCACCCTGCGCCGCAGTTCACGATCGGCGGTGACGACGGTGCACGGCCGCCCGAGGCGCGCCACCAGTTCCACGATGTGATCGTCCCCGCTGCCCGCGGCCGACTCCACCCGTACCCCCGGCACCGGTTCCACGCCCCTCGCCGCCCCCTCGACCACGAGGATCACCTCGGCGCCGGTCCGCTCCGCGTGCTCCACGAGCCGGTCCCGCAGCCGCTCGGTCGCGCCGCGCCGGTCCCGCCACCACCCGTCGGGCACCGAGCCCACGACATTGGCACCGTCGACCACCAGGACTCCGCTCATGGAGTCAGGGTCGCACGAGCCACACGCGTCCCCCCGCTTAAGGTAGAACACGTGAACGGCGACTGGCTGATACGCGGGCGCGAGGGCGGACTATGCGCCTATGCCCACGCGCCGGACGGCGACGCGGTCGTCTGCCGTACGGAGCGCACTCCCGGCGGCCCCTGGACACCGCCCCGCACCGTCGGCGGCGACCAGCGCGTGGACCCGGCGACCCTCGCCCTGGCGCGCAGCGCCCTCGGGTACACCCATCTGGCCGCCTGGCGCCCGACCGTTCCCGGCGAGTCCGGCCTGGTCCACTCCACGCACTTCCAGCCGCACCTGGCCGCGCTCGACTGGGCCTCGATCGGCCACCCCAACAAGAAGGGCGACCGCACCGGCCCACCCGCCCTCGCCGTCGACGCCCAGGGCCGCGCCCACGTCCTGGTCCGCAACAACGGCGGCGGCATGAGCCTGCGCGTCCAGGCGGAGAAGGGCGGCTGGGGTCCCTGGCGCGACCTCAAGGGCAGCGGCGTCCGCGGGCGGCCCGTCGCCGTCGCCGGTGAGTCGGGGCTGATCACGCTGTACGCCGCGACGGCCGAGGGCATCCTGTGCTGGCGGCAGCCGGAGCCCGGCGCCGTGCCCGTCGCGGACGACAAGCCGCAGCCCGCGGCCGTCCGCCCGGACACCCTGTGCGCCCTGGCGACCTCGGCCGGGCACACCACGCTCTTCTACGTCACCGAGGACGGCGGACTGTACGCCTGGCGCGGCGGCGCGGACCCGGTACGGCTGCTGGACGCCGCCGGCGACGGCGCTCCGGTCGCGGTCCGGTGCCGCCTCGACGACGTGGACTGCACTCTTCTGGCCCAGCGCTCCCGGAGCGGCCGGATCGCCTTCGCCGCGTATCCGACCGAGGTCGAGGGGGCGGGGGCCTGGTGGACGGAGTCGGGCGCCCCGCTGCCGCCGGACGCCCGGCTCGCCCTGACGGAGGATGTCGCCGGTCGGGTGGTCGCCGCCGCGTACGTCCCGGGCGCTCCGGCCCGCATGTACCTCACCCGCCGCAAGGCCGAACCGGGGCTCGCCCTGGAGGCGTGGCAGGAGGCGTACGCCGACTGACGGCCGGTGGGGCCCTGAAGGGCGGGCGGAGCTCGCTTCAGGGCCGCGGGGAACTGCGCGACCAGCCACGACGAGAGCCACGGACGAGAAACGGCGATGGCCGCCCCCGCACCGAAGCGCGGGAACGGCCACCGTCGACCAGCGAACAGGACTACGCGGGGACGCTCGCGACCCCGGCCTCCAGGAACGGCTTGCCGTTGACCCGCTGAGAGACACCCTCACGGTCCAGGTACGGCGTGATGCCACCCAGGTGGAAGGGCCACCCGGCACCGGTGATCAGGCACAGGTCGATGTCCTGCGCCTCGGCGACGACACCCTCGTCGAGCATGAGCCCGATCTCCTGGGCGACCGCGTCGAGCACCCGGTCGCGGACCTGCTCCTCGGTGAGGACGACATCGCCCTGCTTGAGCAGCGCGGCGACCTCGGGGTCCAGCTCCGGCTTGCCGGAGTCGTAGACGTAGAAGCCGCGCTTGCCGGCCTTGACGACGGCAGCCAGGTTCGGGGACACCGTGAAGCGCTCCGGGAAGGCGCGGTTCAGGGTCTCCGAGACGTGCAGACCGATGGCCGGGCCGACCAGCTCCAGGAGGACCAGCGGCGACATCGGCAGACCGAGCGGCTCGACGGCCTTCTCGGCGACCTCGACGGGGGTGCCCTCGTCGATGACGTTCTGGATCTCGCCCATGAAGCGGGTCAGGATGCGGTTCACGACGAACGCCGGGGCGTCCTTCACGAGCACCGCGGTCTTCTTCAGCTTCTTGGCGACGCCGAACGCCGTGGCGAGCGCCGCGTCGTCGGTCTGCTCGCCGCGCACGATCTCCAGGAGCGGGAGGATCGCGACCGGGTTGAAGAAGTGGAAGCCGACGACCCGCTCGGGGTGCTTCAGCTTCGACGCCATCTCGGAGACCGAGAGCGACGAGGTGTTGGTGGCGAGGATCGCGTGCGCCGGGGCGACGGCCTCGACCTCGGCGAACACCTGCTGCTTGACGCCGATCTCCTCGAAGACGGCCTCGATGATGAAGTCCGCGTCGGAGAAGCCCTCGGCCTTGTCGAGCACGCCGGAGACGAGCCCCTTCAGGCGGTTGGCCTTGTCCTGGTTGACGCGGCCCTTGCCGAGCAGCTTGTCGATCTCGGCGTGGACGTAGCCCACACCCTTGTCGACGCGCTCCTGGTCGATGTCGGTGAGGACCACCGGCACCTCGAGGCGACGCAGGAACAGCAGCGCGAGCTGCGAGGCCATCAGACCGGCGCCGACGACGCCGACCTTGGTGACCGGGCGCGCCAGGTTCTTGTCCGGGGCACCGGCGGGCCGCTTGGCACGCTTCTGCACCAGGTTGAACGAGTAGATGCCGGCGCGCAGTTCGCCGCCCATGATGAGGTCGGCGAGCGCCTTGTCCTCGGCGTCGAACCCGGCCTGGAGGTCCCCGCTCTTGGCGGCGGCGATGATCTCCAGGGCGCGGTACGCGGCCGGGGCCGCCCCGTGCACCTTCGAGTCGGCGATGAACCTGCCGCGCGCGACGGCCTGGTCCCAGGCCTCACCGCGGTCGACGTCCGGACGCTCGACCTTGACGTCGCCCTTCAGGACGTTCGCCGTCCAGATCAGCGACTGCTCCAGGAAGTCGGCGCCCTCGAAGATCGCGTCGGCGATCCCCAGCTCGTGCACCTTCTTGCCGTTGAGCTGCTTGTTCTGGTTCAGGCTGTTCTCGATGATCACCGAGACGGCCTTGTCGGCACCGATCAGGTTCGGCAGCAGCGCGCAGCCGCCCCAGCCGGGCACCAGGCCGAGGAAGACCTCGGGCAGCGAGAACGCGGGGAGCGCCTTCGAGACGGTGCGGTACGAGCAGTGCAGACCGACCTCGACGCCACCGCCCATCGCGGCACCGTTGTAGTACGCGAACGTCGGCACGGCCAGGCCCGAGAGGCGCTTGAAGACCTCGTGGCCGCCCTTGCCGATGGCGAGCGCGTCGTCGTGGTTCTTCAGCAGCTCGACGCCCTTGAGGTCGGCGCCGACCGCGAAGATGAACGGCTTGCCGGTGATGCCGACACCGACGATGTCGCCGTCGGCCGCCTCCTTCTCCACCTGGTCGATGGCGACGTTCAGGTTCGCCAGCGAACCCGGGCCGAAGGTGGTCGGCTTGGTGTGGTCGAAGCCGTTGTCCAGCGTGATCAGCGCGAACCGGCCCGCGCCGTACGGCAGTTCCAGGTGGCGTACGTGCGCGGAGGTCACGACCTCACCGGGGAACAGCTCGGCCGCACCCTTCAAAAGCTCAGCGGTGGTGCTCACTTGTCCCCCTCGAAGTGCGGGTTTTCCCAGATGACCGTCGCGCCCATGCCGAAGCCGACGCACATGGTGGTGATGCCGTAGCGGACGTTCGGCTGCTCCTCGAACTGCCGGGCCAGCTGGGTCATCAGGCGCACGCCGGACGAGGCCAGCGGGTGGCCGAACGCGATGGCGCCGCCGTACTGGTTGACGCGCGGGTCGTCGTCGGCGATGCCGTAGTGGTCGAGCAGGGCGAGCACCTGGACGGCGAACGCCTCGTTGATCTCGAACAGGCCGATGTCGTCGATGCTCAGGCCCGCCTTGGCGAGGGCCTTCTCCGTCGCCGGGATCGGGCCGTAGCCCATGACCTCCGGCTCCACGCCGACGAAGGCGTAGCTGACGAGGCGCATCTTGACCGGGAGGTTGTTCTCCCGGGCGAAGTCCTCGGAGGCGAGCAGCGACGCGGTGGCGCCGTCGTTCAGCCCCGCGGCGTTACCGGCGGTGACGCGGCCGTGCGTACGGAACGGCGTCTTGAGACCGGCGAGGTTCTCCAGGGTGGTGCCCGGGCGCATCGGCTCGTCGGACGTCACGAGACCCCAGCCGGTCTCGCCCACCTCGGCGTTGGTGTTGCGCACCGAGATCGGCACCAGGTCCTGCTGGATCTTGCCGTTCGCGTACGCCTTCGCCGCCTTCTCCTGCGAGCGCACGGCGTACTCGTCGGCGCGCTGCTTGGTGATCTGCGGGTAGCGGTCGTGCAGGTTCTCCGCGGTCATGCCCATGAACAGGGCCGACTCGTCGACGAGCTTCTCGCTGACGAAGCGCGGGTTCGGGTCGACGCCCTCGCCCATGGGGTGGCGGCCCATGTGCTCGACGCCACCGGCGATGACGGCGTCGTACGCGCCGAAGGCGATGGAGCCGGCCGTGCTGGTGACCGCGGTGAGCGCACCGGCGCACATACGGTCGATGGAGTAGCCCGGGACCGACTGCGGCAGCCCGGCGAGGATGCCGGCCGTGCGGCCCAGGGTCAGGCCCTGGTCGCCGATCTGCGTGGTCGCGGCGATGGCGACCTCGTCGATCTTGGCCGGGTCCAGGTTCGGGTTGCGGCGCAGCAGCTCCCGGATGGACTTCACGACGAGGTCGTCGGCGCGGGTCTCGTGGTAGATGCCCTTCGGGCCCGCCTTGCCGAACGGGGTGCGGACGCCGTCGACGAAGACGACGTCCCTGACGGTACGAGGCACGATGGCTCTCCTCCAAGATGCGGGACGGCACTGCCGCGGCGCGCGACTGAGCGCGCGCTCACCCCTTCATGCTACTTGCGGGTAACCATGCTGCCCAGCCCCCTCGCCCGGAGCGACGGACGTCACATCTCTGGGCTCGTCTTTCGGCTGCGGGTGATCCGTGACTGGTCGCGCGGGGGGGGGCCCCCCCGGCGCCGCGGGGGGGGCCGCCGCGGGGGGGGCCGGGGCCCCCGCCCCCCCCCCCCCGGCGC